>CANJEU010000305.1 GCA_947473445.1 Fidelibacterota bacterium
CGCCGTGTCGTCGTGTGCTCGGGCAAGGTCTATTACGATCTGCTGCAGGCGCGTGAAGACAGAGGCATCGATGATGTCGCGATCTTGCGCGTCGAGCAGCTTTATCCGTGGCCGAAGGAAACGCTGGCGCGCGAATTCGCCAAGTATAAAAACGCCGAAGTGATCTGGTGTCAGGAAGAACCCGCCAACATGGGCTCCTGGACGTTCGTCGACCGCCGCCTTGAATACGCGCTCGATGGCATCGACATCAAGGCGAAGCGCCCGGTGTACGCCGGCCGCCCGCCTGCGGCTTCGCCTGCCACGGGTCTGATGAAGAATCACGTGCGCGAGCAAAACCAACTGTGCGAATGGGCGCTCGTAACGCCGGTCGATCAAATCCCGCAGCCGTTCCGTCGCATTTCGCGCGTCGGCAAAATGGCCGCTGAGTAAATATAAAATCGCGCGTCAGCGATGACGCGCCCGAACGATATAAGAGCTGGGGACGAAAATGGCTGAGATTAAAGTGCCGACCTTGGGTGAATCCGTGAGCGAAGCCACGGTTGCCAAATGGTTCAAACAAGTCGGCGATGCGGTCGCGCAGGACGAACCGCTGGTGGAACTCGAGACCGATAAGGTCACCGTCGAAGTGCGCGCGGAAAGCGCAGGCACCCTGTCCGAAATCGTGGCCGGTCCCGGCAGTGAAGTCGCCGTCGGTGCGATTCTTGGCGTGATAGGCGCCGCGGGCGCTGCCTCGGCCAAGAAAGCCGAGCCGGCAAAAGCCGCCGCCGCTCCGGCCGCTAAGGCCGCCGCTCCCGCGCCTGCGCCAAAGGCCGCCGCGCCCGCCGCTCCGGCTCCTGCCGCCGCGCCGAAGCCGCCCGCGCCGCCCAAAGCTGCGCCGGTCGCCAAGACCAGCATCGAAGCCGATTATCCGCTTGCCCCCGCCGTGCGCCATCTCGTGGACGAACACGGGCTCGACCCGAAGAAAATTCCAGCCACTGGCAAAAACGGCCGTCTCGTGAAAGCGGACGTTCTGAAGTATCTGTCCGGTGGTCCGGACCGTGCGACGAAAGCCGTCGTGCCCGACCGCGGCCCCTCGGAAGAGCGCGTGAAGATGACGCGCCTGCGCAAGCGCATCTCCGAGCGTCTGAAGGAAGCCCAAAACACCGCGGCCATGCTCACGACCTTCAATGAAGTCGACATGTCGGCGGTGATGGCGCTGCGCACCAAATTCAAGGACAGCTTCGAGAAGAAGCACGGCGTGAAGATGGGCTTCATGTCCTTCTTCGCCAAAGCCTGCGTCGCCGCGCTTAAGGAACTCCCGGCGGTGAACGCCGAGATCCAAGGCGACGAGTTGGTCTATAAGAATTTCTACGATATCGGTGTCGCCGTCGGCACGCCGCAGGGCCTCGTCGTTCCGGTTGTCCGCGATGTGGAAAGCAAAGGCTTCGCTGAAATTGAAGCCGAGATCGCCGGCCTCGGTAAGCGCGCCCGGGAAGGCAAGCTTACCATCGAAGATATGACGGGCGGCACCTTCACCATCACCAACGGCGGAATCTACGGCTCGATGCTCTCGACGCCGATCCTCAACACACCGCAGTCGGGCATCCTTGGCATGCACAACATCAAGAACCGCGCGGTGGTTCTCGACGATGGCAGCATCGTTTCCCGTCCGATCATGTATCTCGCCCTGTCCTACGATCACCGCATCGTCGACGGCCGCGAAGCGGTCACCTTCCTCGTCCGCGTCAAAGAATGCCTCGAGGATCCGAGCCGCCTGTTGATCGAAGCTTAATCAACGAACTCTCCTCGGGCCCGCATAGGGCCCGAGGTCTTTGCGTACCTTTGAGGAATTCCTATGGCTGAATCTTTCGACGTCATTGTCATCGGCGGCGGTCCCGGCGGCTACGTGTGCGCCTTGCGCGCGGCTCAGCTCGGTCTTAAGGCCGCGGTTGTTGAAAGCCGCGGCGCGCTGGGTGGTACTTGCACCAATGTCGGCTGCATTCCGTCGAAGGCTCTGCTTCAGTCGTCGCACTTCTATGACGAAGCCAACCACGGCTTTGCCGCGCACGGCATCAAGGTCGGCAAGCTCGAACTCGACCTTCCCACGATGATGGCGCGCAAGGACGATGTGGTGAAGCAGAACACCACCGGCATCGAATTCCTTCTCAAGAAGAATAAAGTCGCTTACCTCAAAGGCTTTGGAAAGATCACCAAGGCCGCGCAAGGGGCTCATCAGGTCGCCGTGAAGGGCCTTGATGGCAAGGAAGAAACCTACGTCACTAAATACGTCGTGATCGCCACGGGCTCGGAAGTCACGCCGCTGCGGGGTATCACTATCGACGAAAAGCAGGTCGTCTCCTCCACCGGCGCGCTTGTGCTGCCGAAAGTGCCCAAATCAATGATCGTCATCGGCGCGGGCGTCATCGGGCTCGAGATGGGTTCGGTTTGGCGCCGCCTCGGCGCGGACGTCACCGTGGTCGAGTTCCTCGATTTCATTCTCCCGCCCATGGACGGCGAAGTGCGCAAGCAGGCGCAGCGGATCCTTGAGAAGCAGGGCATGAAATTCAAGCTCGGCACCAAAGTCACCGAAGCCAAGCCGGGCAAAGACGGCGTCACGGTAAAAATGGAACCGGCCAAGGGCGGCGCGGCTGAGACCGCGACGGCTGAGGTCGTGCTGGTGGCCATCGGCCGGCGTGCTTTCACAGGCGGATTGGGACTTGCCGAGATCGGCGTGAAAGTCTCGAACCGCGGCTTCGTGGAAGCCGACGAGAATTATCAAACCAACGTCGAGGGCATCTTCGCCATCGGCGACGTCATCGGCGGCCAGATGCTCGCGCATAAGGCCGAAGACGAAGGCGTCGCGGTCGCGGAAATCCTCGCGGGCCATCCGGGCCACATCAATTACGAAGCCATCGCCGGGGTTGTTTACACCTGGCCGGAAATCGCAGGAATCGGCGCGACCGAAGAGCAGCTCAAGGAAAAGGGCATCGCTTATAAGGTCGGCAAGTTCCCCTTCACCGCCAACGGGCGCGCGCGCGCCAACGGCGATACGGACGGGTTCGCCAAAATCCTCGCCGATGAAAAAACCGACCGCGTGCTCGGCTGCCATATCGTCGGCGCCTCCGCCGGCGATTTGATCATGGAAGTAGCCGTCGCCATGGAATTTGGCGCGTCATCGGAAGACATCGCGCGCACCTGTCACGCCCACCCGCAGCTTGGCGAGGTCATCAAGGAAGCAGCACTCGGGGCAGACAAGCGCGCTTTGCATATTTAAAAGGCGTTCGCGCATCGCCAACCGTTCATGGACGGCGTTGCGTCGCGCGCGAAGCGTCACGTTATAACGCCCATATCCTTACGGGCGTGGGGCCCCGATTTTCTCTGGCAGCACGACGACCGAGGTGGCTGCTTCACGTGTGAGGAAGCGTAGAGAGGCGGAAGAAGAACCGCGTGCCCACGCCCGGTACCGTTTCAAGTCCAATCTCGCCGCCATGGTGCTCGACGATCGCCTTCGCGATGCTAAGGCCGAGGCCGGTGCCGGGTCGGGACGATACCCCTGCCTGTTTCGCTTGGACGAATTTCTCGAAGATGCGCGGACGGATTGCGTCGGGTATGCCACCCGCCATGTCGATGACCGAGACTTCCGCGACTCCGTCCCGTTCGGCCAGCGTTACGGTGACGGTCGACTGGGGCGGCGAGAACTTCACCG
>CANJEU010000306.1 GCA_947473445.1 Fidelibacterota bacterium
CGCGCACCTTTCGGCCTTACCCCCTACGGAATCGAGGAGCTGACGGAGGCGCGCCGACGCGCCGTACCGATTGTCATGCCGCGACATCCAGTGCCCATGATGGGAGTGCGGACGCAGAGGGAACCTCGGACCACAACTCAAAACTGGATTGAAACCGACCTAGCGATCGCCAGTCTCAGAGATAGAGGCGCATGGACGGATATTTCGGACCGTATTGCGCTCTTTGCCGATTATAGCCGTTCTGCAGAACATTCAGCGCAACAAGACGGCATGCGGCTGCGGCGATACGAGCGCGAATTCAAGGCTGGCAAAATCAACATCCTCAACTGTTCTACGACGATGGAGATGGGGGTCGATATCGGATCAGTCTCTTCCGTAATGATGACCAATGTTCCACCGTCGATCGCCAACTACCGACAGCGGGTTGGCCGCGCAGGCCGGCGCGGCCAGGCTGTCGCCATGGCTTTTACTTTCTGCAAAGACCGGCCGCTCGATAGTGAGGCGTTTCGCGATCCACGCGGCTATTTGCAACGAACCCTCGCGGCGCCAAAGGTGACTCTTAGCAGCCGGCCTATCATCCAACGACACATCAATGCTTTCCTGCTTGGCGCATTCATGCACGAGCGAGCCGGCGATGCGCTCAAGATGCAAATCGGTGCGTTCCTGGGCTGTCCGGCCGATCCGAAAGAAGCGCGCCCTCCGAAGGCGGAGCGGCCCGTGGAAAGCTTTATCGACTGGCTTGAGCGTCCCGGAACGATGAACGCAATCAGGGACAGCCTTGCGACGCTTACCCGACGGTCGGTCCTGGAGGGCGACCAGACACTGATCGAAGATGCCCGCGAAGCCATCGCCGCGCTCGCGCGCGAATTTATCTCGGAATGGGAGGGACTGGTCACTCTTGCGAAAGACGAGGGCCTTCAAGACGCGGGTAAGTCTCGAATGGCCGTGGAACTTCAGCGCATGTGCGGGGAATTCCTGTTGGGCAGCCTTGCGGAGCGGGGATTTCTCCCGGGGCACGGCTTTCCGACCGATGTGGTTTCGTTCATGCCGGGAAAGGAGTTCAAGACCCCGCAAGACGCCGCGCTGGAAGGTGCGCGCCAATTCCGGACGGTTGGGCCGCAAAGGTCGCTCGATCTCGCCATTCGCGATTACGCACCGGGCTCAGAAGTCGTTCTCGATGGCCTCGTTCACAAATCAGCTGGCATTACCCTGAACTGGAAACGCCCCGCAAACGAGGAGAACGTGGCGGAAGTCCAAAGCCTCCGCTACCTCTGGCGCTGCGCAACTTGCGGTGCGAGCGATATCAAACGTGGTGGTGCGCCCGAGTGCTGTCCGGCGTGCGGCGCCGACGGGCCGACAAGAGAGGAGTTCCTCCGTCCCGCAGGTTTTTCCGTCGATCCACGCGTCCGCGCGCACGCCGACACGGATACTCTTTCCTATGTTCCGCCGGAGGATCCGGTTGTCTCCACACGGGACGTCCCGTGGAGGGGTTTGCCACTGCCTGAACTCGGGCGGTACCGGTGCAGCCGGGAAGGACTTGTCTATTATTCCAATCGCGGTGGGCCTCGCGGCGCTGGCTATGCCATATGCCTACAATGCGGGCGGGCCGAAGCCGATAGCGACAATCACGGAGTATCTTCGCTCCCGCCTCCGCTTGCCGATCACAAACCGCTGCGTTATCGCAAGGGCCAAGATCTTTGTCCGGGCAACCATAAACCCTTCAGCATCAAGCGTAACATCGCGCTCGGCTTGGAAATTACGACCGACGTCCTTGAACTCCAACCGCAGCATATACTGCGACGCGCCGGCGCTTATGCGCTTGTGATCGCCCTGCGGGAGGCGCTTGCACAGGAGCTCGGGGTGGAAGCTGACGAAATGGGATTTGCCGTCGAGCAGGCTGAGAATGCCCTTGGTGCCCCCGCCGTGTCTCTGTACTTGTTCGACCGGGCCTCCGGGGGGGCCGGCTTCGCTGTATCGTTTGAGCATTTGATGCGCCCGGTTTTCCGCGGCGCAGAAAAGATTCTCGATTGCCAAACCCCTGGATGCGAGAAGGCATGCGCGGCCTGCGTGCTCACCGCCGATGCCCCCGGTGGCAAGGGTGACTTGGACCGCACTGCGGCGCTCGCATTTCTCCGGGCCCATCTGAAGTTCCCGGAAGAACTGGGCCCAGATGATCGTTTCGTCGTGGGTGCGGAACTCTCCCTTGCGCCGCTCGACGAAATCGACCGTGAACTTCGTCGCGCTGCGCGCTCATGCCTGGCCGTGTTTGTGCCCGAGGATAGTGATCACGCAGCGTTTTCAGAGTGGTCAATCGCCACGGAACTTCCAAGCTGGAGAAAGCGCGGTCATGAAGTGCACCTCGTTCTCCCGCCGGGATTCGCCGCAAAATTAACGCCAGCGGAAAAGCTTGCCCTGCGTGACTTCACATTACAGCACAATGTTCAGCTGGCGACGGGCAACGCCCCGGTATACGCAAACAAAGCGACCGCCATGGCAATGATCTCAGGCAAAGACGGCTCAAACCGCATATGGGCCAGCCGCGACGTGGAGCCGCGGTTGCCCGGATCGGCGTGGGGGCGTCCCATTCACCACCCGGTGGCGCGAGGACTAACGTCGACAGCAGTGCAATTGGTCGCATTCAACCTGGATACGCTTCTCCCGCTACCAGGAGCTCAACTCCTTCAGATTGGTTCGGAACTTGATTGTGACCTCGCGACCTTTGGGCTGCGCGCCGCGCGTATCATTTCCGAACTGTTGGCGAAATGTGGTGGCCTGCCGAGCGCGGCGATCGTCCAGGCAACATATCGGGACGCCTACGTTTCCTCTCCATTGGTAGCGCGTTTGCTCATCGATACGATGAAACACATTTTCTCGCGATCAGGCGCTACAGAGGCCGCTCTTACTCTTGAGACCCGCCCACCTCGGGACCACGATCTGCGGCGGCAGCCGTGGCTGTTCGGACATGACTGGCGCGATCCCGCCGACCAGAAGGCTGTGATCGAATTGCTGGGCAAACTGCGCGGGTTTCATGTTTCGGTGCGCCACACCGATGTTCCACACGGCCGCTACCTAGACATTCGTTTCGCGAATGGTCACGCTGCCACCATTGTGCTCGATCAAGGTTTCGGCGCATGGGGGCCACCACAAAATGTTCCTGTACGCTTTGACTTCAGCGCGGACATTGCAACGCAAGCAAAGCGGTTAGCGAACATCAACGCCGTTCTCCAACGCCGTGGAATTGGGAAGACGTACCTCGTAGCATCGTCTTTATAGACTTTAAGGACTGAGTTGACGCGTTTGGCAGTCGATCAAGGGCGGCATAGATCGGCGAGCCCCACGCCCGTATACAGTCCTGCATCCAGCTGAACCTGCAATGCTGCAGGTATAGTGCAGGTCTTGAGGAACGCCAGGGGCTTCCGAATCCTGCGCTGCTATTCACTTCGAGGTGACCGGGAGAAAGAATCTAATGCTCGGATACCAGAGCAATCCCGTTTTTTATGTCCTGACTGAGCGCGGAGAAGATGCGCCCGTAAAGATTGGGAAAGACGAAACATGGCCGAGCCGCTTTGTGCAGGCCCGTTGCCACACCCCTCGCGGAATTCAAACGATCGCCACTTTTCATCCACCCCGAGGTGAGAAGGTATCGAAATGGGATGTCGAAGTGCGC
>CANJEU010000307.1 GCA_947473445.1 Fidelibacterota bacterium
ATGTGATTCAAGCGGTTGGCTATCTTTTCACGCGCAGAATACGTGCGCGCGATGTTCATTTTTAGGTAATTAATCGCCGCGCGCCTGCGCTAGGCTCACCCCACTGACCGCGTGCGCGCCAACCGCGCACGGGTTTCTCAGTGTCATTGCATAGGTGGGGACCTCATGACCATTCATCCGGGAATTAAATCAACTGTGTCGCGCTTCGCGCTTGTCTGCGCGCTCGGCGCTGCGATGTTCGCAGCGCCCCAAGCTTCCGCGCGCCCCGTCGATCAGGAATTAGCCTCCGTCACCGATTTGAAGGCCGCGATGGAAGCGGGTACGCTCACCGCCGAACGTCTGACGCAGATGGCGCTCGAGCGCATCGCCGCCTACGATCGCGCCGGTCCGAAGCTGCACGCGGTGATCTCGCTCAATCCCAAAGCGCTTGAGATCGCGCGCGCGCTTGATGCCGAGCGCAAGGCCGGCAAGGTGCGGGGCCCCCTGCACGGCATTCCCGTCATTCTCAAAGACAATATCGACACCGTCGATATGCCCACCACCGGCGGGTCCGTGATGCTCGAGGGCAATATGGCGCCGGATGATGCGTACCTTGCGAAGAAGCTTCGCGATGGCGGCGCTATCATCCTTGCCAAAGTGAACCTTGGCGAATTCGCCAACGGCTCGCAAAGTTCCATGGGCGGCCAGTCGCTAAATCCCCACGATCTGTCGCGCGTTCCGGCCGGTTCATCGGGCGGCACCGGTGTCGGCATCGCGGCGGGCTATGCGCCTATCGGCATCGGCACTGATACGGGCGGCTCTATTCGCGGCCCGTCCTTCGTCAATGGGATTGTCGGCTTAAAGCCCACCCATGGCCTCATCAGCCGCGACGGCATCATTCCACTGGGACTTTCGCTCGACACGGGTGGTCCCATGACGCGGTCTGTGGCCGATCTCGCTGTCGCGCTTGGAGTCATGACAGGCGTTGATGGCGCCGACGACGCCACTAAAAAAAGCGCTGGCAAGTTCGAGAAGGACTACACGAAGTTTCTGAATGCTAACGCCCTTAAAGGCGCGCGCATCGGCGTACTGCGCGATTTCAGCGGCGACGATCCGGACGTCGATTGGATTTTCGAAGCTTCCCTCAAAGCCATGCAGAAGGCCGGCGCGACGCTCATCGATGTGCGCTATCCGAAGTGGTTCCTCGATTCACAAACCCAGGCGACCTATTCGATTTTCCCGCCTGAATTCCGCGCGCAGCTTGGCGACTACCTTAAGACCACCGGCCCCAAATATCCCAAGTCGGTCGAGGAGATGCTCGCCCGCGCCTATGAAATGCCCAGCATGGGCAAGGACGGTGCTGGTCCCAATCCGTTCCGCTGGAACAACTTCATCACCCGCGACCTTGCCATGGGCACCATCAACGATCCGGGCTATCGCGCGGCGGTGGACTACTACATGCCGATGGCCCGCGCGCTCGTCGAAGGCATCTTCGCCAAAGAAAAACTCGACGCCGCCGTCTATCCCACCAATACCCGCCGCGCCGCGCAGATCGCCGAACCGCTCGGGGGCGGCATTCCGTCCTCGCCGAGCCCGACTGGCATCGCCAACCTCACCGGCTTCCCAGACCTGATCGTGCCGGCCGGTTTCACGACCGACGACCTCCCGGTCACCGTCTCCTTCTTCGGTCTGGCCTTCACCGAAGCGAAACTCATCAGCCTGGGCTACAGCTTTGAACAAGCCACCAAAGCGATCCGCCGCCCCGTGAATACGCCAGCAATCCCCGGCGCGACTGTCGAGGTCAAATAGGGAGGGGGCAGATCATGAAAAATCGCATCAGCACATACGCCCTCGCCGCCGCGTTGTTCGCGGCAACGCCTGCGGCCGCCGCACCAGTGGAGTTCGACCAGGCCAGCATCGGCGAACTCAAGGCGGCGATGGAAAGCGGCGCGCTCACGGCCGAAAAGCTCACGCAGCTGTGCCTGGACCGGATCAAAGCCTACGACCGCGCCGGGCCGAAGCTGCACGCCGTCATTACCCTCAATCCCAAAGCGCTGGAGACGGCCCGCCAGCTCGACGCCGAACGCAAGGCGGGCAAGGTGCGCGGCCCGCTTCACGGCATTCCGGTGGTATTGAAAGACAATATCGACACCTTCGATATGCAGACGACCGGCGGTTCAGTCCTTTTGGAAGGGTCCATCCCGCCCGATGACGCCGCGCTCGTGAAAAAACTGCGCGATGGCGGGGCCATCATTCTCGCCAAGGTCAACCTCGGCGAGTTCGCCAATGGAAGCCAAAGCTCGATGGGCGGCCAGTCACTCAACCCCCACGATCTCACGCGGACGCCCGCGGGCTCGTCCGGCGGCACGGGTGTTGCCATCGCCGCGGGCTATGCGCCGCTCGGCATCGGCACCGACACCGGCGGCTCGATCCGCGGTCCTTCGAACGTCAACGGAATCGTCGGCTTGAAGCCGACTCACGGACTCATCAGCCGCGACGGTATCATTCCACTCGCGCTTTCGCTCGATACCGGCGGCCCCATGGCCCGCAGTGTTTACGATATCGCCGTCTCCCTTGGCGTTATGACCGGCCTTGATTCCGCCGACGCGGCCACCAAGAAAAGCCAGGGCAAGTTCGAGAAGGACTACACCAAGTTCCTCGATGCAAACGCCCTGAAAGGCGCACGCATCGGAGTGGCGCGCGATTTCCTCGGCGCAGATCCGGACGTGGATTTCATCTTCGAAGCTTCGCTCAAGGCGATGCAAAAAGCCGGCGCGACGCTTGTCGATGTGCGCTACCCGAAGTGGTTCCTCGATTCCAACCGCACCGCCACCTACACGCTCTTCCCGCCCGAGTTCGAAGCTCAGCTCGGCGATTATCTCAAAACCTTGAAGCCCGGCTTCCCGCGCTCGCTCGATGAGATGATCGAGAAGTCCTACACCTACACCAGCATGGGCGAGGACGGAAAAGGTCCGAATCCCGTGCGCTGGCGCGCCTTCGTCGAACGCGACAAGGCCAACGGCAACATGAAGGACCCTGGCTATCTCGCGCTTGTGAATTACTACATGCCGATGACCAAGGCGCTCACCGAAGGCATCATCGCCAAGGATAAACTCGATGCCATCGTTTATCCCACCAGTTCGAACCGCCCCGAACAGATAGCCGGGTCCGCGTCCACGCCGATGCCGACGGGGCGCAGCGTTGGCTCGCCCACCAGCATCGCCAATCTGTCGGGCTCGCCCGATCTTATCGTACCGGCGGGATTCACCACCGACGATCTTCCGGTCTCGATCTCCTTCTTCGGGCCGAACTTCAGCGAACCGAAGTTGATCGCGCTGGGCTACGCCTTCGAACAGCTCACCAAAGCCATGCGCCGGCCTGTTCATACGCCGGCGCTCGCGGGCGCAACCATCGACGTGCCGGGCTCGCGCCCGGCGGCGGCGAATTAATTCTTTCAGTGGGGATACACATATGAAAAGCGGAATTTCGAGATTTGCGCTCGCGTGCGCTCTTGCCGGCGCGCTGCTTGCGGCCTCGCCGTCGGCACAGGCGCGTCCGGTCGATTTTGACCAAGCCACCATCGCCGAACTCCAGACGGCAATGCAGAACAGTACGCTCACGGCCGAAAAGTTGGTGCAGCTGTGCCTGGACCGTATTGCGGCTTACGACCGAGCCGGCCCAA
>CANJEU010000308.1 GCA_947473445.1 Fidelibacterota bacterium
CCTCACCACGTTTTCCTCCGGGGGGAGTCCATGAGTCGTCGCGCCATTGCGCTCTCTTTCATCTTCGCATTGTCGGCCTGCGCCGAAGGCCCTGCCGTGACAGCCAACAACGCGCCGGCCGCTGAAGACGCGGCTGCAGCTGGTTCCTCGGCCCAGATCATGATCCTTGCCAAGGGGATGGCGCTTCCCGCCGGTTACAAGGTTGATCCCAACCGCACCATGATCTTCGGCACCGACGAGCGGTGGACCGGCCGCCTCACCTATACCGCCGCCGGCTCCGCCGACGAGGTGTTCGATTTCCTGCACCGTGAAATGCCCAACTTCGGCTGGATCGAAATCTCGGCCATGCGTTCGGACAACAGCTTGCTCACCTTCACCTCCGAGAGCACGGGCCGTCTCGCCACCATCAATATCCGCCGCGGATCGGTGATCGGTTCGACACAGGTTGATATGGTGGTTGCGCCGAAAAGCGGGAATTAGGTCTTTACCAGCGCTGCGTCCCACGCGGCCCGATAGTCCTGACGCAGCAGGTTCTTCTGAACCTTGCCCATGGTGTTGCGGGGCAGGGCGTCCGCGAACACGATCATCTTTGGAACTTTGTAACTCGCCAGCGACTCCTTCAGCGCGGCGCGCACATTTTCTGCCGTCAGGGCTGGCGCCCCGGCATTCATGGTTATGATCGCAAGGCCCGCCTCGCCAAAATCAGGATGGGGCATGCCCACGACGGCCGATTCCGCGACGCCGGGCAGGCCGTCGATTGCGGTCTCGATTTCCTTCGGATACACATTAAAGCCCCCCGAAATCATCATATCTTTCGCGCGGCCGACGATATTCACCATGCCGTCGGGGTCGAGCTGGGCAAGATCTCCGGTCTTGAAGAATCCATCGAAGGTGAAGTCTTCAGCGGTTTTCTCGGGCTTGCGCCAGTATCCGCGAAACACGCTCGGCCCCTTGATCTGAATTTCCCCCGTCGTACCGTTCGGCACGGGATGGCCGGTTTCATCGGCGACGCGCAGCACAAGGCCCGGCAGCGGCCAGCCCACCGCGCCGGCGGTGCGCGCGCGTTCGATATGCGCGCTGGTGATGATGCAGGCCTCGGTCATGCCGTAGCGCTCAAGAATTTGCTTACCGGTTCGTTCCTCGAAGGCGCCAAAGGTTTCGTCCAGCAGTGGGGCGGAACCGCTGATGAAAAGCCGCACGCGCGCCGCGGATTCTTTGGTGAAAGCTGGTGTTGCCAGCAGGCGCACGTAATAGGTCGGCACGCCCATGAAGACGGTCGCGTTCGGCAGGTCGGCAATCACATCTTCCGACGTAAATCGCGCATGGAAAATCATTCCCGTGCCGTTCATCAGCACCGTATTGAGCGCGACGAACAGGCCGTGCACGTGGAAGATCGGCAGGGTGTGTAGCAGCACATCCTGCGGCCCGAATTTCCACACCTCGTGCAAGGCGGCGGCGTTGGCGGCGAGGTTACTGTGGCTCAGCATCACGCCTTTGGGCTTACCGGTGGTGCCCGAGGAATAAAGGATCGCTGCAAGATCGGTCTCGGCCCGCGCGATCGAGCCCGCCAGCGGCGAAAGACCGGCGGCGCGGGACATCAACGTACCTTGCCCCTTCGCGTCCAGGGTCAGCACATGCGGCACGCCGCGCGCCGCGCAAACTTCCGCTAATGCTTTTGCGCCTGGGTCGGCCACCACAACAGCCGGCTCAGCGTCAGCGATGAAGTAGTCGAGCTCGTCCGGCCGATAGCCCGTGTTCATG
Organism: Fidelibacterota bacterium; assembly: GCA_947473445.1. GTDB lineage: Bacteria > Pseudomonadota > Alphaproteobacteria > Rhodospirillales > Rhodospirillaceae > SHVO01. The sequence goes on from CANJEU010000308.1 coordinate 1,762, forward strand.
GGCAAGAACACGGCGCCGGCGCGAAGGCAGGCGAGGTAGAGAAAAACGGCCTCGGCCGACTTCTCCACCTGCATCGCCACCCGGTCGCCCGGAGCGACCTTCAGCTCCAGAAGCAGCGCCGCGATCCGTCCCGAAATGGTCTCGAGATCGTCGTAGCTGAACACACGGCCATCGGGCCGCGTGATAAACGGCCGCGTTCGGTCGTGCGGAAAGCGTGTGCGGAAAATTTCGAAGAGGTTGGACGTCATAGCCGGCTTTCATAAGGGGAAAGGCGGCGGCTTTCGAGATGAAAGCTGAGCTAGATAGTGATGTTGACCGACTGGCCGCGCTGCGGGTGCGGGCTTGGCTCTTCCTGGCGTTTCACCGTCGGTGCGGGCGGCGGCGGCGGATTGGCATTCGTCGGCGGACCGGGGTCACGCACGCGCGCGCTCTGGGTCTGCTGGAAGGACGAGAGGTTGTTGATCGAGACGTCACTCATGGCGGCCACACTAACCGCTCAACCGCCGAGTGCAAGCCTGGTCGAAATCCGTGTGTCTTATTAAGGGGTTAAGATCCCGCCGTGGCCGGGACGAAGGCTTGAAGCGGCGTATTGGGGTCTTCGAGCAGACTCGGCGGGGGCGCGATCCGCTGCGCAATCAGCTTCTTCGACTGCAGGAAATCCTTGGCCATATTCACCGCCTGGCAGGCGACGAGCACGCCCTCACGCAGGTAGCAGGCCGAGAACTTCCGCGCCGCCATGTCGCCGCGGATGATCACCTGATCCCCTGGTTTGGAAATTCCCGTCATTTGTAATTTCAGGTCGTACTGATCCGACCAGAACCAGGGCACTTCATCGTAAGGCGCAGGCGCGCCGACAATGGAAAGCGCCGCCGCCTTGCCCTGGCCGAGCGCATTGGGAACCGATTCAAGGCGCACACGCTCGCCAATAGTCCGCAGCGGATGATTGCTGCAGTCGCCGACGGCAAAGATGTCCGGATCGCTGGTCCGCGTGTAATCGTCAACGACGATACCGTTGTCCACAGGAAGCCCGGCTTCCACGGCCAGCTCCACATTGGGCACGATTCCGATGCCGATGATGGCGATGTCCGCGTCGATGGTGGTGCCGTCGCCGCAGCGGACACGCGCGAGCTGTCCGTCGCCTTCAAAGCCTGTAACGGTGTCGGAGGTGCGGATGTGAACGCCCTCGGCGCGGTGCACGTCCGTGTAAAATTGCGACATGACGGGCGCGACGACGCGATTGAGCACCAGCGGCATCATTTCCAGCACGGTGACGGTACAGCCCCGTTTGATCGCCACGGCGGCGACCTCGAGCCCGATGTACCCCCCGCCGACAATCACCAGCTTCGTGCCGGGGGCGAGGCGGTCGCGAAAGCCGAGCACGTCATCGACGTGGCGCAGGTAGTGGATGCCGGGAAGATCCGCGCCGGGGCAGATCATCCGCCGCACGCGCCCGCCGGTAGCCAGCACCAGTTTGCCGTAGGGCAGCACCTCGCCAGTCGCAAGGCTGATGGTCTTGCGCCCGCGGTCGATGTGCGAAACCGTTGTTTTGAGACGCACGTCGATGTTCTTGTCGGCGTAGAACGCCGCCGGGCGCATAGACATGCGGTCGAGTTCGACGTCACCGGCGAGGAAGCCCTTCGACAACGGCGGGCGTTCGTAGGGAACATAGGCCTCGTCGCCGATCATGGTAATGGCGCCGGCAAAGTTATTCTGACGCAGGACGATGGCGGTTTGTGCGCCGGCCTGGCCCGCGCCGATGATAATGACGTCGTCAGACATACTGTCGAAATAAAGGAGCGATCTTGTGCGTTATTCTTTGATGGAGTCGCCGGCCACCAGCTTGTCGATCTGATCTTGCGTGAGGCTGGCCCGCATATCTTCCGCGCTCATGGGGCGCCCG
>CANJEU010000309.1 GCA_947473445.1 Fidelibacterota bacterium
GACAGGCCCGAGAACTGACCCGTTGTCAGGCTCGAGATGTTCGTTGTGCTAAACGCCGCGATCTGAGTGTTCGTCAGGCTGTTGAGCTGCACCGACGTCATGGCGCCGAACGCTGCTGTCGACAACGTGCGGATCTGCGTGGTGTTCAAGCCTCCGAGCTGACCGGTGGTCAGGTGCGCGAAGGCGCCGGTGGACAGGGCGTTGAGCGCCGTTGTCGACATGCCGCCAAGCTGCTGCGAAGTGAGCCCGCTTATCTGCGAGGTGGTGATACCGCCGAGCGTAACGGTCGAGAAGGACGACAGCTGGGTATTGGTCAGGCTGCCGAGCTGACTCGAGGTCAGCGCGCTGAAGTTCTGTGTCGACAGCGACCTGGCCTGCGCAACCGTCAAGCCATCGAGCTGCGTGGTCGAGAGGTGCGAGATTAGTGTGGTCATCAGCGCGTTGATCTGCGCGGTTGTCAGCGCTCCGATATCGGCGGGGCTGAGACCGGAAAGCTGCGACGTGGTCAGGCCGGCGATGATCGTTGTCGACAACGACGCGAGCTGGCTCGCCTGAAGCGCCCCGAGTTGCGTCGAGCTGATGCCCGAGAACTGCGACGTTGTCATGCTGGAGATATTGGTGGTGCCTATCGCCTGGACTTGTGTCGTGGTGAAGCTGTTGAGCTGGGCGCTCGACAGCGCGCCGAAGGCAGTCGTGGTCAGCCCGGCAATTTGCGCCGCCGTCAGCGTATCGAGCTGAGCGGTGGTGAGGTGGGCTATATTAGTGGTCGACAACGCTTTGACCGAGGTGGTCGAGAGCCCGGCGACCTGCGTCGAGGTAAAGCCGGAAATCTGCGATGTAGTCATCCCGGAAAGCTTCTGCGTCCCGAGCGCGTTCAGCTGGGTTGCGGTGAGCCTGCTCAGCTGAGTCGAGCTGAGAGCGCCGAAGTTTTGAGTCGAGAGGCTACCGAGCTGGGCGGCGGTGAGGCCGGCGAGCTGACCAACCGTCAGGTGCGACATCAGCACCGTAGTCAGCGCGTTCAGCTGCGCGGTGGCGAGCGCGCCAATGTCGGCGGAGCCTAAGCCCGAGAGCTGGACCGTGGTCATGCCCGCCAGCACGGTGGTGTTGATCGCCGCTTGTTGCGTTGACGTGAGCTGGCCCACCTGGAACGATGACAACCCGGAGAACTGCGAGCTGGTCATCGCCGCGAGATTGGTGGTGCTGATCGAGGTCAACTGCACGGTCGAGAGGCTGTTGAGCTGGGTGGAACTCAATGCCCCGAAGGCGGAAGTCGAGAGGCTGCGGACCTGGGTCGCGGTAAGGCCATCGATCTGCGCCGTCGTGAAATGAGCGAAGATCGTGGTCGAGAAGGAATTGATCGTCGTCGTCGAAAGCCCGGCGACCTGGGTCGCCGTGATGCCCGAGAACTGCGACGTGGTGAGCCCAACTATGGCGGTGGTCGAGAACGCCGAGATCTGGGTTGCCGTCAGACTGGCGATCTGCGTCGAGGTGAGCGCGCTGAAGTTCTGCGTCGAGATGGCGGCGGCGAGCGTCGTGCTCAGGCCGTCGAGCTGCGTCGCAGTCAGATTGGAGATGAGCACCGTGGTCAGCGCATTAAGCTGGGCGCTCGTGAGCGCTGCGACTTCGGTGGAGCTGAACCCGGAGAGCTGCACTGTTGTCATGCCGGCGAGCGTCGTGGTGTTGATTATCGCCTGCTGCGTGTTCGAGAGGGCGGCGATAAGCGTGGAATTGAGGCCTGAGAATTGTGAGGTCGTGATGCCGGCAAGGGTCGTCGTGCTGATCGCAGCGACTTGGGTGGTCGAGAGCATACCGAGCTGCGTAGACGTCAACGCGCCAAAGCTCTGGGTCGTCAAGGCTCTAACCTGCGTAGCCGTGAGCCCATCGAGCTGCGCCGCGGTCATGGACGACCAGGCGTTTGTCGCAAGCGCGTTGAGCGCCGTTGTGGAGATCCGCGCGATCTCGGTCGAACTGACGCCCGAGAACTGGCCGGTCGTCATGCCCGCCAGCGTGGTCGTGGCGAAGGCGCTGAGCTGGGTTCCGGTGAGCGTTCCGAACTGAACCGACGTCAGCGCGCCGAAGTTCTGAGTGGACAGCGACGCTGCCTGGCTGGTGGTTAGCCCTTCGAGCTGCGTGGCGGTCATCTGCGCCATCAGGACGGTCGTAAGCGAATTGAGCTGCGCCGTGGTCAGTGCCGTGATGTCGCCCGCCATGGCAAAGCCGGAGAACTGGGTCGTCGTGAGATGCGCGATCAGAGTCGTCGACAGCGCTTGTATCTGCGTCGTATGCATGACGTCGATCTGCGTCGGCGTAAAGCCCGAGAACTGCGACGTTGTAAGGCCCGTGATATTCACGGTGGCGATGGACTGAACTTGAGTGGTTGTGAAGCTGCTGATCTGCGTCGAGCTGAACTCGCCGAAGGCCGTGGTGGTGAGCGCGGCGACCTGCGTCGTGCTCAGACCGCCGATCTGAGAGCTGGTCAAGTTTGCAAAAATGTTGCTCGACAGCGCATTGAGCGTACCAGTCGACAGTGCTGCGAGCTGCGTGCCGGCAAGTCCGGACAGTTGCGAGCTGGTGAGAGTGCTGAAAGCGGTGCTGTTGAACGCCGCGATCTGGCTCGTAACCAGGCTGCCGAGCTGCGTCGAGGTGAACGAGCGGAAGGCGGTCGTAGTCAGCGCCGAAATCTGGCCGCTGTTGACGTTGTCGAGCTGGGTCTGCGTCAGACTCGCGAGCACGTTAGTCGACAGGGCTGTGAACTGGGTTGAGGTCAGGCCGCCGATGTCGATGCCGGTAAGGCCGGTGATCTGCGCGGTGGATATGGCGCCGATGACGGTGGTAGTCAGCACGCTGAGCTGCGTCGCGGTCAAGGCGCCGAGCTGCGTGGACGAGAGGCCGGACAGCTGCCCTGTGGTAAGGTCCGCCATCAGCGTCGTGCCGAAGCCGACGATTGCCGTGCTTGTGATGGAGCCGAGCTGCGTCGACGAGAAGAGCTGGAACTGCAGCAGATTGAAGTAGCTGAGTTCAGTCGATGTCCGCCCCGCCATGAAGGTGGTGGTGAGGCCGGTGATATCGGTCGAGGTTAGAGCCTGGACCTGCTCCTCCGTTAACGGCGGCACAGCATTTCACTCCGCTGGAAAGCGCGGCTCTGAACGGGTACCGATGGGAGGATTTGCAGCGTGCACAGGCTGCTCCGCGCAAACGCGGAATGCGTGACGATCAACATACCTCAATCTCCGTTCTAGAGACGTTTCAAAACTATCAAAGGGCATTTCACCCTTTTGTCACCCTTAGTGCTCTCGCTCCTGTGCAGAGCATCTTCAGCCAAACGTTGAACGCATTTTGTTCTTTCAACGCTTTTTTTAACTCGCGGAAAAATTCATTGTAGTGCAAGCACTTAGCGCCCGTATCACTTCCCTACGTTCGATGCGGCCTTAGCAACTTCTAACCGCAACTCCCTAACACCTCGTAAATCATAGCCGAACACCCAATCGAGCCCCCTCGCGCGGGGTGCTGGACGGATGCGTGTCTTTTTTCGGTATTGGCGAGGAATAAAACCGCGGCCGCCAGCGTCCTGGTTCGTATAAGTCATATGGCTGGGGGGCCAAGTGGAAGTAGTTCATACGCCGCGCCCGACCTTTTTGGTCGTGGCCGCTTCC
>CANJEU010000310.1 GCA_947473445.1 Fidelibacterota bacterium
GGACTTGGTAAGATGCGGCATCAGGTCGATGCCGATGAGATCGAGAAGGCCGAAGACCCCGGTTTTGGGAATTCCAAACGGACGCGATCCGATGGCGTCGGCTTCGTCGATGGAAAGGCCAAGGTTGAGCGCCTCGACCACGGCGTTCTGCATCCAGTAGATGCCGATGCGGTTGCCGATGAAGCCTGGCGTGTCTTTGGCGATCACAACGCCCTTGCCGAGGCGCACGTCCCCGAAATCGCGCACCATCGCCAGCGCATCCTTGCGCGTTTTCGGTCCGCCCACGATCTCAAGCAGGCGCATATAGCGCGGCGGGTTGAAGAAGTGCGTGATCATGAAGTCCGGAACCATGCTCTCGGGCATGCCGCCCGTCAGTTCCTTCAGCGGAATGGTCGAGGTGTTCGACGACACCACCGAGCCCTTTTTGCGGTGGACCTCGATCTTCTTGTAAAGGTCCTGCTTGATGTCGAGACGCTCGATGATCGCCTCGACGATCCAGTCGCAATCCTTCAGCAGGTCGAGATTATCCTCGAGATTGCCGGTCGTGATCAGGCCGGCGTTGCGTTTGGACATGAACGGGGCGGGATCGGCCTTCTGCAACTTGGCCACGGCGCCTTCGGCGATGGCATTCCGGTTGGCGCCTTCTTTCGGAACGATATCGAGCAGCACCACGGGCACGCCGGCGTTCGTGATATGCGCGGCAATGCCCGCGCCCATCACGCCTGCGCCGATCACCGCGGCTTTTTTAATCTCGGCCATGAGCGGCGCTCCCTTTAGAGGGCTTCAAGAATTGTCGCGATGCCTTGTCCGCCGCCGATGCACATCGAGGCGAGGGCGTATTTCTTCTTTTCACGTTGCAGCAACGCGGCGGCCTTCCCCGTGATGCGGCCCCCCGATGCACCGAGCGGGTGGCCCATGGCGAGCGCGCCGCCGTCAAGGTTGGTCTTGGACATGTCGATGCCCAGTTCTTGCACCACCGACATCGCCTGCGCGGCGAAAGCTTCGTTGAGTTCGATAACGTCGATCTGGTCCAGCTTCAGTCCGGCGCGCAGCAGCGCCTTCTGGATCGCCGGAACCGGGCCGATGCCCATGATCTCGGGCGCGCAGCCCGCGACGGAGATCGACAGAATACGCGCGAGCGGCGCGAGGTTGTTCTTTTTGGCGTAATCTTCACTGCACACGAGGACGGCCGAACAGCCATCTGTGAGCGGCGAGGACGTTCCCGCGGTCACCGAGCCGGTTTCCTTGAACGCCGGCTTCAAGCCGGCGAGCGCTTCGGCGTTGGTGTCCGGGCGGATGCAGCCGTCGGTATCGACCATGCCGCCTTCACCCTTCACCGGAACGATCTCGGCTTTGAATTTGCCCTCGGCCTGGGCTTTCGCGGCGCGGCGGTGGCTTTCAACGGCGAACGCTTCCTGTTTGGCGCGCGGAATCTGATATTTTTGCGCAAGGTTTTCGGCGGTCTCGCCCATGCCGATATAGGCGGCCGAGCCCGCGTCCACGAGGGCCGGGTTCGGCATCGGGTTATAGCCGCCCATGGGCACGCGGCTCATGCTTTCGATGCCGGCGGCGATAAAGACGTCGCCCGCGCCCATCTTGATGGCGCCCGCAGCCTGGTGGATCGATTGCATGGAAGAGCCGCAGAAGCGGTTAATAGTGTCGCCCGCGACACTGTTGGGAAGGCCCGCCAGCATCGCCACGATGCGGCCGATGTTCATGCCTTGCTCGCCTTCAGGGAAGGCGCAACCCATGGCCAGGTCTTCGATATCGGCCGGATTGACCTTCGTGCGCGCGACAAGCTCCTTGATCACCGCGGCGGCGATGTCGTCCGGTCGCGATTTCTTCAGCGCACCCTTATGCGCAAGCGTGAAGGGGGAGCGGGCATAACCTGCGATGACGACGTTGCTCATGGTGCTTTTCCTTTTTTCGTCGCGTGCCTGTGACTTGTCACTTAATCGTTGCGTGAGCATGTTCTCATCGGAAAACCGCCCACACTTTTCCGGAACATGCTCAGTCGCCGCTTTTGGCGGCCTCTTCCTGTTTTAATTCTTTCTTCGAAAGCTTGCCGATCAGGGATTTCGGCAGGACATCTCTGAATTCATATAGGGCGGGCTGCTCGATCTTCGAGAGGCGATCCTTGAGGAAATCGCGGATTTCGGCTTCCGTCAGGCTCATGCCCGCGCGCACCTTGATGAACGCTTTCGGCGCCTGGCCGCGGTATTCATCCTCAACCCCGATCACGGTCACTTCCTCGACCGCCGGATGAAGATAGATCGCTTCTTCGACCATGCGCGGATAAATCTTGAAGCCCGAGGCGATGATCATGTCCTTGATGCGATCGACGATGAAGACGTAGCCCTCGTCGTCCATATACCCCACATCGCCGGTGTGGAACGCGCCACCGCGCATCACTTCGGCCGTGTCCTCGGGCCGGTTCCAGTAGCCCTTCATCACTTGCGGTCCGCGGACGCAGATCTCGCCCTTTTCCCCGATCCCGAGGACTCGGTCGTCCGCCAGCGAGCGGATTTCAATGATGGTTCCAGGCATCGGCAGCCCGACCGAGCCGGGCTTGTTCTCGCCCTGGGTTGGATTGGTGCAGACGACGGGCGAGGTTTCCGACAAGCCATAACCTTCGACCACGACGCAGCCTGAAGTTTCCTCGAACTGGCGTTTAACCTCGACGGGCAGCGGCGCGCCGCCCGAGATGCAAAGCCTGAGAGAGGTAAGATCGTAATTCTTCGCGATGGGCGAGGCGTTGATGGCGGTGAAGATCGTCGGCACGGCTGGGAAAACGGTCGGCTTTCGCTTGTCGATTTTCTTCAGGCAATCTTTCAATTCGAAGCGCGGCATCATGATGATCTCAGCGCCGAGGTCCATGGGGCACAAAAGCGCCACCGTCATCGCAAAGACGTGGAAGAACGGCAGAGCAGCGAGGAACCGCTCCTGACCATAGACCGGGCTGCCATGCCAGCGGGCCACCATGCGCACATTCGCCGTGATATTGGCGTGAGTCAGCATCGCGCCCTTGGGAAGGCCTGTCGTTCCGCCCGTATACTGCAAAACCGCAAGGTCTTCCTTGGGATCGATGGCAGGCAACGATGGCTTGCCTTCATTGTCGATCAGATCGTCCCACCAGATTTGGCGGTCGTCTTCCTCGACATTCGCCACGGTTGAGCGGCGGAAAAGGTTGAACAGCACGGATGTGGCCAGCGGAAGCGCTTCGGTCATCGAACACACGACGAGTTTGCGCAGGTTCGAGTTGTTGAGAAGCGTGCGGGCTTTCGGGTACATGGCCGTCAGGTCCATGGTCACCAGAATCTCGGCGCCGGAGTCCTTGAGCATCATCTCAAGTTCGCGCACCGCATAGAGCGGGTTCATGTTCACCACGATCCCGCCCGCCATAAGCACGCCGAAGTAGGCCGCGATATAATAGGGGGTATTGGGCAGCAGCAGGCCGACGCGCGTGCCTTTGGTCACGCCGATTTTCTGGAATCCTTGCGCGGCCCTGGCGGCTAGCGCGGCTGTTTCAGTATAGGTCCACCGCTTGCCGAAAAAATCCATGGCCGGGCGGTGGCCGTATTTCGCCGCGGCGTCGTGCAGCAGGTTGAAGACCGGCGCGGCCGGCAGCGGCATGTCCCACGGGGCGTAC
>CANJEU010000311.1 GCA_947473445.1 Fidelibacterota bacterium
CGCTGCTGAGCCGTGAACGGATGGAGGTCGCTGTCAACTTGGGGCGCATCGAAGTGCCGTCCACGCTCGTGACCTTTGTAAAAAACACGAAGCCGATAGAATGGGTTTTTTACCCATACAACGAAGCGTAGGTGACGCGGGCTCCAAGCGTCAATGAAAAGGCGATTATTTTCGGCCGAAATTTTTTCGAGATCCGGGCGACGGAATCCGCGGCGGGGCGCGTTTTACGCGCCGGAAGCCGGACTATCGCCGCGTGCGCATGGCCGTGCCGATTGACCAATATTCCATGGCACACATCGCACAAAAGAAAACGCCGCGATCTGCATCGCGGCGGCACAAAAAATCAGGGCCGCGATTTTCATCGCGGCCCAAGTTCCTCCCTCGGAAGAACGCAGCTTTCGCGCCTAGCCCTGGCGCGCTTTGAAACGCGGGTTCTTCTTATTGATGAGGTAGATACGGCCCTTGCGGCGCACGATCTGGCAGTTTTTGTCGCGCGTCTTCGCGGACTTGAGTGAATTGCGAACTTTCATCGACATGACTTTCGTAAGGGCGCCGGGCCGTCCGTCGCCAAAATGAGCGCCGTTCTATACTTGCTCCCTTTTACGGGTGCAACCCTATTCGGCCGGATTTGTTGGCCGATTATTGGCTTGGCGGAAGGCGGTAGGGCGAATCCTTGGGAGCAGCGCCGCCGGTCTGCCAGGCAGGCCTGGGCGCCAGCGGATCACGGCGCATCCCGGTCGAGCAGTTAGATGCCGCCCGGCACGCGCTTTCAGCCGTCCCGCGCGCGGTATTCTTGAGCATTTGGCCCATGTCCACGTCCGCGCAACCGGTGAGCGCGAACGCGAGAGCCGCTAGAGCGGCGAAGCGCATTACTTTCATCACATCAGCCCCAAACATCGTCGATGGCGCCATATACACCAAAGGTAGCTCCTTGACTATTCGATAATAATTATCAATCGCATAATAGACCCACGAGTTCGAGTGATCGTCCAACCCGCCGCGAAGCGGTGCGGGAGGCGGGTGACGGGGATCGCTTCCCGCGCGGGAACAGCGCCCCTCAGCCTTTAATATTGAGCTTTTCCAGCACACGCCGCCGCGCAGCGCCGCGTTCGAAGTCGGAGACATAGACGAGGCCCGCGACACGGCGGATCATCGCGTCTTCGTGGGAATCCAGAACGCCGTCGGCGTAAGCGACTTCCCAGAGCATTTCGATGACGTGAATACGGTCGCTTTCGTCGAGTTCCTTGACGACTTTATTCGTGAACCCAAACAATTGGCCGGAGCTGCCGCTGGCGGCCTCGGCGGTATGGAAGAGGTCCTGGGAATCGGCCTCCGAGAGATCGAACCTCTCGGCCAGCAGACGTTTGATGGCGTTCTGTTCTTCCGTGTTGAAGACGTCGTCGCGGCGCGCGGCCTCCACCAGAAGTGCGCCGACCGCGACTTGCAAACCGCTGGCCTGACGCGCTTCGGACTTGGCCGCTTTCACATCACCTTTGAGCAACGAAAAAATTCGATCGATCATCGCAACGCTTCCTCTTACGCCAACCAATAGCGGAATATGGCCGTCGTGGTGCGCGGCCGTTCAAGCGGCGGAAGGTGCCCGCAATCTTCAATAATGACCAGCTTTCCGTTCGACAACCGTGAGGCCATTTCCTGATGCACCTTGAGCGGGCACAAGGCGTCCTGCCGTCCGCACAGCACCAGGGTTGGGACGCGGATCGACTCGAGATCGTCTCGCCCGTCTTTGCGCGCCATGATCGCATGTTGCTGGCGAAGAAATGCCGCCTGCCCCACACGTTCGGCCATCGCCATAACGACCTCTGCGACGGCGGGGTCGTTCAGACGATCAGGATGGACCAGATGGGGCAGCAGCCGCGGCGTAACGCCCTTGAATTTCCCGATCTCGGCCAACTTAATAAGCGCGGCGCGATTGCGGCGCTGCTCGTCATTATCGGCCCGGGCATTGGTGGCGGTCAGGACGAGCCGTTCGACTCGTTCCGGCGCCTGCCGCATGACTTCCTGGGCAACGTAGCCGCCCAAAGAGAGGCCCGCGAGGGCGAAGGACGCGGGCGCGGCCGCCAGGAGCCGCGCGGCCATCGCCGGGATGGAATCGTCCTGGGTCAGGTCCGCCACCGTGACCGGAAGGGTATCCGTGAGGTGCTCGATTTGGTGTTTCCACAGGGTTTCGTCGCAAAGAAGGCCTGGGATCAGAACGAGATGCCGGGGGCAGGTCATGATAGGTTCAGGAGCTTCCCGAAGAGGTTGTAGGCCCGTGGATTTGTTTGAATTTACGGGGTTTTACATTGACAGAGTCAATTGAATACATATGATGCCGCGCGAAACCCGGTCGCGTGCTGCCCTCGCTGACACCACGACAAAATGTCTGCGAGATAAGGCGGCCCATGTATGAACGCGACGGAACATTATTTTCCGAATCATGGATTTTGCAGACCTCGGCCTATCGCCAGACACTCTTAAAGCCGTCACAGACGCCGGATACCTGACCCCGACCCCGATCCAGGAGCAGGCCATCCCGGTGATTCTCATGGGGCGTGACGTGCTCGGCGTGGCGCAGACAGGCACCGGCAAGACTGCCGCCTTTACCATGCCGATGATCGAGATCCTGTCCGGTGGACGGGCCAAAGCGCGTATGCCGCGCTCGCTGATCATTGCGCCAACCCGCGAACTGGCCGCGCAGATCTCCGAAAACTTCGTCAAATACGGCAAGCACCAGCAGCTCTCGATGGCGCTGCTGATCGGCGGCGAATCCTTCACCGACCAGGAGAAGGCTCTCGATCGCGGCGTCGATGTGCTGATTGCCACCCCAGGACGCTTGCTCGACCTCTATGAGCGCGGCCGGATTCTCCTCAACGACGTCAAAGTGCTGGTGATCGACGAAGCCGACCGCATGCTGGACATGGGGTTCATTCCCGATGTCGAACGCATCGTTTCGCTGCTGCCGAAGATTCGCCAGACCCTGTTCTTCTCGGCCACGATGGACAAGGAGATCAGGAAGCTCGCCGACCAATTCCTTATGAACCCGAAAGAGATCGCGGTCAGCCGGCCGGCTTCGGCGGCAACCACGATCGAACAGGGGATCGTTACCGTTCGCTTCGACGACAAGCGCGAAGCCCTGCGCCGCATTCTGCGCGCCAAGGACATCCATAACGCCTTCATCTTCTGCAATCGCAAGAAGGACGTGGATATTCTGTTCAAGTCGCTGACCAAACACGGCTTTAACGCCGTGGCGATGCACGGCGACATGCCGCAATCCAAGCGCAACGAAATGCTCGCGAAGTTCAAGAGCAACGAAGCGGAGCTGCTGGTCTGCTCCGATGTTGCCGCGCGCGGTCTGGACATTTCGGCGGTCGGCTTCGTGATCAACTTCGACGTTCCCGTCAACGCCGAAGACTACGTCCATCGCATTGGCCGCACCGGCCGCGCGGGCCTTACCGGCCACGCTTATACAATCGCGACCTCTTCCGACGGAAAGCAGGTTGCCGCAATTCAGAAGATGTTGAACACAACCATTCCCACTCTTGTCATCGACGAGCTGACTCAATTGATGCCGGCCCCCGGCGAAGAACCCGAAAGCGATAGCCGCGGTGGACGCGGACGTGGCCGCGGCACAAAAGACGCCGGC
>CANJEU010000312.1 GCA_947473445.1 Fidelibacterota bacterium
GAGGTGCAGGGCAATCCCATAGATAAAACTGTGACCCTCGAAATAGACATTTGGCGCGGGAGGGGTCAGCAGGGACCATCCGCCGCCGGCGAAGAAGGCGTGATAGACAAGAATATCGTCGATCCGCAGGTCCGGGTCGAAGACCAGGGCCCCATCCAGGTCGACAAAAGGCGCCGCTCCGGCAACGCCGATGAGGGCGGCCGCGAGGCGGAACCACGCTTCGGTCGTCATGCGCATGTGAGTGGGGCAGTTGCCGAGTTGGCAACTCAACGTGGCCGGAATGAACTTGTTCCCCGGCCCTTAGGCGAACACAACCTCTGCGCGTATTGGGTGGGGGCCGGAAATTTGGTGCCGGGGCTGGTTCAACCGTTGAGCGCTGGCGCGAGTTGATTCATAAATATGGGATGACTCAGTCCACCGCCTCGACCCTCGACCCCTTCCATCTGGCCTTCCCCGTCGATGACCTCGGCGAAGCGCGGAAATTCTATGGCGGGGTCCTCGGCCTCCCTGAAGGACGCAGCTCGGACGCATGGATCGACTTCGATCTATTCGGCCACCAGATCGTCACGCACCTTGCGCCGCGTGCGAAGGGGAACGGCCATACCAATCCGGTCGACGGTCACAACGTACCGGTACCCCACTTCGGGGTGGTGCTTTCGATGGAGAAGTGGGAGGCCCTGGCTGAGCGATTGAAGTCACATGGCATCGCGTTCGGGATCGAGCCTCACATCCGCTTTAAGGGTCAGGTCGGCGAACAGGCGACGATGTTCTTCCAGGATCCTTCGGGCAACGCCCTGGAGTTCAAAGCCTTCGCGGACCGCTCGAAGCTTTTCGCCAAATAAGCCACGGTCTGGCCGCGCCAGCTTGATTTCCGAGCTTGATCTCATTGAGAAATGTAACCGACTGAGGGGCGCGCGCCCTCAAAAAGCTTGCCCGGAAGGCGCGCGCGCGAGAAAGTCGAACCTTCACGCACATCAATCAGCTGCGGAGGGTCCATGCTCACTCTCACCGTCAACGGAAATGCCGTAGAGGTCGACGATAGCGACCCTTCGATGCCTCTGCTGTGGGTCCTGCGCGATACACTCGACCTTGTGGGTACAAAGTACGGCTGCGGGGTCGGCCAGTGCGGTGCCTGTACGGTGCATATCAACGGCGTGCCGATGCGCTCCTGCTCAATGCCGCTCAGCGCAGCCGCCGGCCAGCAAATCACGACCATCGAGGGTTTGGCGAAAGCAGACGGTACGCTCACCGCCGTACAAAAGGCCTGGATCGATCTCGACGTGGCGCAGTGCGGTTATTGCCAGGCCGGCCAGATCATGACGGCGACGGCGCTGCTGAAGAACAATCCGAAACCGACGGATGAAGACATCAACACCGCCATGTACGGCAACCTCTGCCGATGCGGCACCTACATCCGCATCAAGGAAGCGATCCACGCCGCCGCAGACGTCATCGCCAAGGGAGGCGCCGCATGAACGCCGTGACCTTCTCCGCCGATGCCTACTTCGCCGAAGTGATGCGCGAAGTTGAAGCGATCCCCGCGCGCAAGCGCACAACCCTCTCGCGCCGCTCGATCCTGAAGATCGGCGTTGCCGGCGGCGCCGGCCTCGTACTGGCGTTCCAGCTGAGCGGCAAAGCCGCGATGGCGGCGACCGCGCCGCTGAAGGGCGAGTTCACGCCGAACGCCTTCCTGCGCGTCGCGCCCTCGGGCCGTATCCTTATCTATTCAAAAAGCCCCGAGATCGGCCAAGGCATCAAGACCGCCTTCCCGCTGATCATCGCCGAGGAATTGGACGCAGCTTGGACCGACGTCGACATCGCCCAGGCTCCCATAAACCCGGCGATATACGGCCGCCAAAGCGCCGGCGGTTCGCGCTCGATCCCGCTGAGCTGGGATCAATTGCGTCAGGCGGGCGCTTCAGCGCGCGCGATGCTCGTCTCGGCAGCCGCGCGTGAATGGCGCGTCCCGGCGAGCGAGCTGACGACACAGGAGAGCGAAGTGATCCACGCCGCGAGCGGCCGCAAGCTCGGTTACGGCGATCTTGCGATCAAAGCGAGCGCACTGCCGGTGCCCGATCAGAAGACGCTGAAGCTGAAAACCCGCGACCAGTACCGCCTTCTCGGCAAGCGCTTCGGCGGCGCGGACAACACCGCCATCGTGACCGGTAAATCCTTGTTCGGCATCGATCTCAAAGTGCCGGACATGGTCTACGCAACATACACCAAGTGCCCCGCGGTGGGCGGCAAGGTGGCAAGCGCCAACCTCGACCATATCAAGAGCTTGCCGGGCGTGAAGGATGTCTTTGTCGTTGAAGGCAATGGCCAGGTGTCTGAAGTCATGCCGGGCGTTGCTATCCTCGCCACCTCCACCTGGGCCGCGTTCCGCGCGAAGTCGGCGCTACAGGTGAAGTGGGACGAAAGTGCGGCGTCCAAAGACAGCTGGAAGGCCTCAACCGCGAAGGCGCGCGAGATCGCCGGCAAAATTGGTGAACAGGAAATCTCCAAGAGCGGCGATTTCAGCGCCGCGTATCAAGGCGCCGCGAAGAAGGTGGAAGCTTTCTACAGCTATCCGTTTGTCGCGCACGCGACGATGGAGCCGCAGAACTGTCTGGCGCATTTTAAAGGCGACAGCGTCGAGATCTGGGCCGGCACGCAGACACCTGAGCGCATTCTGGCCGTGACGGCGAAGATGCTGGGCATCGCTGAAAATCAGGTGACGGTGCATCAGATGCGCGCCGGCGGCGGTTTCGGCCGGCGGCTCGTGAACGACTATGCCGCCGAAGCGGTTGCGATTTCCAAACAGGCTGGCGGTATCCCGGTGAAGCTGACCTGGACCCGCGAAGACGATATGCAGCACGACTTCTATCGTCCCGGCGGCTTCCACTCGTTCAAAGCGGGCCTTGATGCCAACGGTAAGATGGTGGCCCTAAGCGATCACTTCATTACCTTCAGCAGCGACGGCAAAGGCCCGGTTGCGGGCGGCAATATTCCGAAGGAAGAATTCCCGTTCCCGCTGATTGCCAACGGCCTCCTCACACAAACCATGTTGCCGCTGATGACGCCTTGCGGAGCTTGGCGCGCGCCGCGTTCAAGCACAGTTGCGTTTGCGTTCCAATCTTTCCTCAATGAAGTGTCCACCGCCGCCGGCCGTGACCATGTCGAGTTCCTTCTTGAACTGATGGGCGAGCCGCGTTGGCTTGTGGAAGGCAATGACGGATCCCTCAACACCGGCCGCGCCGCGGGCGTGATCAGACTGGCAGCTGAGAAGGCCGGCTGGGGCCGCACGCTCCCGAAGGGCCATGGCCTTGGCATCGCGTTCTACTTCAGCCACGCCGGTCACTTCGCCGAAACCGCCGAAGTCAGTGTCGATGCGCAGAATAAGGTGACCGTGCATAAAGTGATCGTGGTCGGCGATATCGGACCGATCATCAATATGAGCAGCTCGGAGAATCAGACCCAAGGCGCGGTGATCGACGGCATCTCGACGATGAACCTTGAACTCTCCATCGAAAAGGGCCGGGTGGACGAAGGTAATTTCGACGATTACCCCATCATGCGCATCACCGGCACGCCGGTGGTCGAGACCCATTTCATCCAGTCTGACTACACTCCGACGGGCTTGGGTGAACCCGCACTGCCACC
>CANJEU010000313.1 GCA_947473445.1 Fidelibacterota bacterium
CTTCGGCCTGCCTCTCGCGGGGCATAAGGACAATCACGCCGGGCTCATGAACCTGCCGCAGATGGCCGAGCTGCGCGCGCGCATGCGGATCCGCGAGGGGCATGAGTGGGATCACTTCGAGGGCCTCGACGTCGCGCCCGAGCGTCTTGCGGCCTATCTCGCCCAAACGCCGATGATCAGCGGCGGGGAGCGTCAATACAGCACCCCAGCGATCGACGTGCCGGCCGAGATTGAGCTCACGATTCCAGAGAGCATGTCGACCCAGGCGGGCTTCGGCACGATCATGAACAATATCGGCAAACTCGAGACAACGTTTGCCGAACGCATCGTCACCACATCGCCTGACGTTACGGTGTCCACCAATCTTGGCGGATGGGTGAACCGGCGCGGCCTATTCTCGAAAGAAGCGCGCGGTGACGTTTTCAAGGATCAGAAGGTTCCGTCGACATTCAACTGGTCGTCATCGACGGCGGGTCAGCATATGGAACTCGGCATTGCCGAATCCAACCTCTTCATTCTGCTGTCGGCTCTTGGTCTTTCACACGCCATCAGCGGGGCGCGATTGCTCCCCGTTGGAACACTGTACGATCCTTTCATCGCGCGCGGCTTAGACGCGCTGAACTACGGCTGCTACCAAGATTCCCGCTTTATCCTTGTGGCAACGCCGTCGGGGATCAGTCTCGCGCCGGAGGGTGGGGCGCACCAGAGCATCGGCACGCCGCTCATCGGCATGTCGCAGCCCGGTCTATCTTCATTTGAACCGGCCTTCGTCGATGAGCTGGCCGTGATGATGCTGTGGGCCTTCGCCTTCATCCAGAAACACAACCCGGATGCGGCAGCCGCGGCGAACCATCTTGAAGACGAGAAGGGCGGCTCGGTTTACTTGCGTCTGTCTACCCGGCCGATCGAGCAGCCCAAACGCGAAATGACCGCGGCCCTTCGCCGCGACATCATCGACGGCGCGTACTGGATGCGCAAACCCGGCCCGAACTGTCAGGTGATTGTGGTTTACTCCGGCGCGATTGCGCCCGAGGCGATCAACGCCGTTGGTCTGATGGGCGAGGATCGCCGCGACATCGGCTTGCTCGCCGTAACGTCCGTTGACCGTCTTTATGCCGGCTGGACCGCGTCCCACAAGATGCGGGAGCGGGGCACGGCAAGTCCTTCGCATATCGAGACGCTACTGGCCGATCTGCCGGCCGGGTGCGGAATCGTCACTGTCATCGACGGACACCCCGCCAGCCTTGGCTGGCTGGGCGCGGTCGGTGGGCATCGCGTTCGCGCGCTTGGGGTGGATCAGTTCGGTCAAACTGGTTCGCTGGCCGAGCTCTACCGGCACTACGGGATCGACAGTCAGGCCATCATCACGGCCGCTCAGGCGCTCACCCGAGGTCGCCCCATCCGGTATACCGGCGCGTAATTCCATCCCTGGCCACCCGTGCATTGATTCGGATCAATGCCAGCAAACTTTCCGACCTAGAAACTGCCTTCCCGACCCGACGCAAATGGGCTGCGGATCAGACTCTTGGAGGGAAAGTTGCGCTATCATTGGAAGAACGTGATTGGGGCCGCCTGCCTCGCACTTTGCGGTATGGGCCTGCCGCTGTCAGCCTCGGCTGACGACAAGGATGTCATCGCCTATCGCCAGCACATTATGCGCGCGCTCGATGCGCAAACTGCGGCTCTGGGCATGGTCCTTTCGGGCGCCGTTCCCGAAGATAACCTCGTAAGCCATCTGGAAACGATCGCCGTCGCTGCGCAAGCAGGCTTGGCCAGCTTCGAGGCTAAGATCGCGGGCGGTGAATCCAGTCCCGACGTGTGGGCAAAGTGGCCCGACTTCTCAACGCGCATGAACGCTTTTGCCGCGAACACCGCCAAGGTCGCCAAAATGGCGCGCGAACAAGGCAAAGACGCCATCATGGGCGAAATCGCGACGGCGCTGTCGTGCAAGTCCTGCCACGACGCTTATCGCGTCAAAAAATAGTACTCTAAAGCTGTGACGTTCGGGTTTCCGGAGCCAACCGCCCGGAAACCCGTAAACGTCTTTATTTTCCGGCAAATCAGCCTATTGCGCTGCCCATCGCTGGATCGCTGACGCCATGTTTGCCGGTTTCGATCCGACCGGCGGCGCGTCGCGCAAAGGTGCCTTCGCTGATGGTGAAGTCGTACCAATTCCCCGTCTCGGCCACTGACCATTCGCGCGAGACGCGCCCGCCGGCGGGGAGGGCCAGTTCATCGCCCGTCATGCCGTAGGCGTTGTGCTCGAGCTTCAGCGTCATCGCCTGCTTACCGCTATTGCGCGCCGTGACCTGAAGTTTCTGGGTCTTGGCCTGATACCGCACGTCGAGTTCGGCGTGGGTGCCTGCAGTATCCCCGGTGAAGTCGCGGCGGAAGCCGTTCGGCGCAATGACAAAGAGGTCGTAGCGCCCGCTATCGTCCGCCGTCGACCAGGAGTCCGAAAGGCTCTTGCCCGCTTCGACGGTGTAGCGCTTCGGGATGCGGTCAAGGTGCAGGCGGTCGTAGACGTGGAAGACCGCGCCCTGCTTGCCGGTGTTGCGGAAGTCGATGGTAACGCCATTGGCGTCGACCTTGGCGCTGGCGTTGAGGTCATAAGGAAGCGCGCGCGATGGCCGAACGCCGGTCTCCTGGAAAAGGGCCTGGTGCTTGTCGGGCGGGAGAATGCGCGGGCGCTGGATATGCGCGAGTACGACGGCCGATGACCCGCTCGCGTCGGGCAGCTTCGGAAAACCCGGATCGTTCGGCGTGACGAAGTCGAAGGCCGATGTGAGATCGCCCGACACCGCGCGGTGCCACGGGGTGATGCCTGGAATGACGACGCCGAAGCGCTTTTCAAGGAACTGACCCACCGAGGTGTGGTCAAAGACTTGCGAATTAACCCAGCCGCCCTTGCTCCAGGGCGACACCACATACATCGGAACGCGAGGGCCCATACCGAAAGGACGCACGAGGCCGCTCCAGTCGTCGGACTTGGCGATATGCTTGCGCTCGGGATCGGAGAAATAATGCCCGGCCAGATCGAGCGTCGCTTTGCCCTGAAGAACACCGTTGCGGTCGTAGGACGGCGGGGCCGAGGGCGCGAGGTGATCGTAAAGCCCGTCGTTTTCGTCGAAGGTCTGGAAGAAGACGGTGCTGGCCCAGACTTCCGGATTTGCGGTCAGCGCCTCTAGCACCTTAGCCGTGAACTCGGCGCCTTCAACGGGCGTGGAACGGCTGGGATGCTCCGAGAAGGGCGGGGACGGCAGCACCCACGACACAGCAGGCAAGGTCCCATCCATAACGTGCTGTTTCAGCTGTTCCAGCGACCATGGGCTCATGCCCTTTTCATAGAGCGGCTCGCCGGGCTTGCAGGTACGGAAGCTTTCAAACGCGAGGCCGCCGTGCATCGCGCCGGTCCAGTTGTTGTTGGGATCCTGGTAAATGCGCCAGCTGACACCGGCCTTCTCGAGGACATCGGGAAGAGTCGCCCATTTCAGCGAGCTGCCCACGTAAGTGTAGCCGGGCGTGGGGAGCGCGCCCTTTATCCAGCCGCGAAAGTTGTCGGGTTCGGAATGTTCGTCGGTCGCGTTGATGCCTTTAGCGCGCAACTCCGGGTCATTGCTCGCGCC
>CANJEU010000314.1 GCA_947473445.1 Fidelibacterota bacterium
AGACCGTCTATTGTGTGGAAGACGAGAATGCCTCTGGCCCGGGGCAGATCATCTCGCCGGTCCACCTGCGCGTTCCGACGCTCGGTGATCGGCTCAAGGCCGTAAATGCGGCCACGCGCGTCGTCGCGGTCTCGGGCAAGGACCGCTCAGCGGTTGTCATGGCGGGGAAAAAGCCCGACGAGATCTGGTGGTACAGCCGCGGCCAGTTCGTAAGCTACGCAGGCGTCAAAACGCCCGCGGCCGTGATAGCGGCGAATGCCCACCTCACGAAAACCGTCGATAGCCCCCGTGCCCCGTTTGCCCTGCCGGACGTGTGCCGTCCTTACGATGTCGCCGTCCAAATCGAACCCATGCGCGAAGTGGGGCAGAACCGCTTGGGCCGGGCCGCAAAGGAGCCCGCGCGCTTCCAAGCTTCGCCGGATGCGGACGAGGCTGTGGTCGCCCTGGCGCTCGGACTCGTCAACGATATGAAGCTCGGGCAGGGGCCGGCCCCGGACATCTTGGCGCTGGGGCTTTCGGCCACCGACTATGTGGGACATACCTACGGTACGCGCGGCGCCGAGATGTGCATTCAACTGCTCGCGGTCGATCAAATGGTGGGAAAGCTTCTCGCCGGCCTTGATGCGGCGAATATCGACTATGTCGTTGCGTTCACCGCAGACCATGGCGGTCAGGATGTGCCTGAGCGCAACCGCGGCCACGGGGCCCCCGACTCACATCGCGTCGACGGCACGCTGCCTGCGGCGACGGTGGGCGCGGAGATCGGCAAGCAGATGAAACTCCCTGGGCCGGTTCTCTACGGCGAGCCTTATGGCGTAGGTGATTTCTGGATCGACACAAAGCTCACGGACGCCCAGCGCGCCGAGGTCTTGAAACGCGCACTGGCTTTCTACCGTTCGCACCCAGACGTTTACGCGGCGCTCAGCCGCGAAGAAATCCTGGCGACGCCGATGCCCAAATCGCCACCGGACGAATGGTCGGTGATCGAACGCGTGCGCGCCTCCTACGATCCGCAACGTTCGGGTGACTTCTACGTGGTCATCAAGCCGCGCATCAGTGCGTACGAAATTTCATCACGCCCCTACACCGCTGGCCACGGCACGCCGTGGGACTACGATCGGCGCGTTCCGATTATATTCTGGCGCAAGGGCATGACCGGGTTCGAGCAGCCCTTCGCCGTGGAAACCGTCGACATCATGCCGACCCTCGCGGCGATGATTGGCCTTAAAGTGCCGCCGGGTGAAGTCGACGGGCGCTGTCTATTTGGCTGCTAAGGCCATGATGTCGGCCGGTGTCGCGCCGCCTTCGCGCAGCGCCCGCAGGGTCACGGCATTGTCGCGTTTGGAGAACTTTTTCCCCGCCGCATCCGTGATCAAGCTGTGATGCGCATAACGCGGCGTAGGCAGGTCGAATAGCGCCTGCAGCAGCCGATGGATATGCGTTGCCGCGAAAAGGTCTTCGCCGCGCGTCACTAGCGTGACGCCCTGCAGGGCGTCATCAAGCGTGCAGGCCAGGTGGTAGCTCGCCGGGATGTCTTTGCGGCCCAGCACGATGTCGCCGAAAATGTCCGGAGTGGCGGCCTGGGGGCCGCGCACGGCGTCGGTCCAGGTCAGCGAGCCGGCGGCCTTTAAGGCATCGTCCATGCGCAGGCGTAACGCATAAGGTATGCCGTCGCGTTTTTTCTGCGCGCCTTCTACAGCCGAAAGCGCCCGGCAGGTCCCCGGATAGATCGCCCCTTCCGATCCCGTCAGCGGAAGATGCGGGGCGCTGGCCGCACCCGCGATCTCACGTTGCAGGTCCGCGCGCGTGCAGAAGCAGGGGTATAGGAGTCTGCGTTTTTCGAGGTCGGCCAGCGCCGCCTGATACTGCGCGAAGTGTTCCGACTGACGGCGCACCGGCGTCTCCCAGCGCAGCCCGAGCCAGGCGAGATCCTCATAGATCGCGGCCTCGAATGCGGGTCGGCACCGGCTGCGGTCTATATCCTCGATCCGCAGCAAAAAGCGCCCGCCGGACGCCACGTCGGCAGCTTCGAAGGCAAATCGCGCCGACATCGCATGGCCGGCATGCAAGAGGCCGGTTGGGCTTGGGGCGAAGCGCGTGATCTCGGCGGCCATGACGCTTTAATGAAACTCCTAAGGTATGAGAACCATGCTCGATTTTGGCCTCATACCATATTTTGTATTTAACGCGGGTTAGGCTACAGTGGGAGCGCTAGGTTTGGGATATCAGTGGTGCTCCGCGTGTCGCTTGAAACCTGTCCAGCGCTTGTTCTAAACGCCGACTTCCGGCCGCTTAGCTATTTTCCGCTCTCGCTCTGGTCCTGGCAGGAAACCATCAAGGCGGTTTTCCTCGGACGGGTCCAGGTGGTGCAGGAGTACGACCAGTTGGTCCGCTCGCCCAGCTGGGAGATGAAACTCCCTAGCGTGATCTGCCTAAAGAAATACGCGCCCATGGAACGCTCGCCCGCTTTCACGCGGTTCAATGTGTTCCTGCGTGACCATTTCAAATGCCAGTATTGCGCAACACCCCACCCCACCAACGACCTGACGTTCGATCACGTGATCCCGCGATCGAAAGGCGGACGTACGACCTGGCAGAATGTGGTGACGGCGTGCTCGAGCTGTAATCTCATCAAGGGCAACCGCCTGCCGCAGGAAGCTAGCATGTTCCCCTCGCACCGGCCGTACCGGCCCAACTCGCAGCAGCTTCAGCACATAGGCCGCGGCTTCCCGCCCAACTTCCTGCACCAAAGCTGGCGCGACTATCTCTACTGGGATACCGAGCTCGATCCGGCCTAACAGCTACGCGCTTTAAGGAAGCACAGCCGCCGCGATCTCCTGCGCAACGCCCGCGCCGCTCGATGTATTGGTCAGCACCACGACCGTCAAATGATCGTCCGGGAAAGTACTCAGCGACGCGTTGAAGCCTTGTATGCCCCCGGTATGGCTGATGACCTTATGCCCGCTCATGGTGCCGACATATAGACCCAGCGCATAGGTCGCCGGCGGATCCTTGCGCGGCGGCGGGGGCGGTGACCCGGCGGGGCGGAAAATGTTCGCGCTCGAAAGCCGTCCGTCCTTCAGTTTCCCCGGCGTCGTCATCGCGTTGAGGCTCGCTGCGCTCACGACTTTCCCAGTGAACAGGGCGTGATGCCACATCGCAAGGTCTTGGACGGTCGAGCGCATGGCGCCCGCGCCGCCGGGCACGGACATATCGATGAAGTCGGCTTTGATATAGCGGCCCGGCTTATTCTCCAGTGGATCGTAGCCGTTCGCCCGTCGCGGCAAAATCTCGCGCTCGTCATCATCAAGCGCTGTGTCCGCGCTGAGGCCCGCCTTCCCGATGACATGCGTCTGCAGATAGTCGCGCAAGTTCTGGCCCGAGACCTTCTCGACAATGGCGCCGGCGATGAAGAAACCCGAGTTCGAATAGCGGAAGGCCGTGCCCGGTTCGAAGTCATATGCGGGTTTGTACGAGGCAATGCGCCCGATCATCTCATCGGCCGTGTAGGCCTGCCGCCATTTTTGTCCATCGGGCATCTCGTGGGCGGTGTAGTTGAAGATCCCCGAGGTATGATTGAGCACCTGGCGGATCGTAATCTCATTGCCGCGCGGGAAGTCCGGA
>CANJEU010000315.1 GCA_947473445.1 Fidelibacterota bacterium
ATCATTGTCACGGCGGTCATCGTCACGCCGGTCGCGGCCGCGGTCATACCCGGGGCGATCGTCGCGGCGATAGTTGATACTGCCGCGCCCGCGGCCCCGGTCATGGCGCCAGGTATCATCGTTAAAGCGCCACGGATTATTGCGACCGAAATAGCGGTAGCGCGGCATGTCGACGCGGATGCGGTGGCGGCTCCACTCCCACGACGACCAGCCCCACAGCGCCGGAACCACATAGTAGCGGTTCACGATCACCGGACGGGCGAAGTAGTAGGGCGGATAGTCCGGATAAGCCCAGAATCCGTAGGCGCGCACCGGATCGTAGCGCGGAATGTAGAGGGTGGCTGGATCGATCATATCGATAACCACCGCCCCGTTGTCGAAGCGCACGCGCTGCAGATCCGTCGAGCGAAGCTCACCTGCGGCATAAGCCTGATGGCGCAGACGCTGGACGGAATCCATCACCTCGGTTTCCTGCAGCAGGAAAGCATTGCCGACGCGGACCATCCAGTCCCATTCGTCGTTAAGCATGCGCAGCACGTCGGGGAACTGCGCCAGCGTCTTGACGCTCGGATCCCATTCACGGCCTTCAAGCGCAAAGGCCAATCCGTCACCACGCAGCGATGCGTTGACCGAGACGGACGTCCAATTCGCCGCTTCCGCGACATCGTGCGGGTAGGTGGCCGCCATAAGGATCGGGGCGAGAAGCTGGTCAGGATAAAGAGCTATTGGGGCCAGCAGCGCGTCGAGCGCGGCGGGCAACAACCTCTCGGCCTGAGCGGCGCCGGGAGGATCGTAGGACTCCTGCGCCGCGAGTGGAACATGCGCCGCCGTTGAAACGGTGAGCGTGCCTAAGATCGATACTGCTGTGATAAATGCCCTGCCCATAGGTGGAATATTGGTCATCCACTGCGGCGGAATAATGGCGGGTAAAACCCGGTTTATGTCTTTGTTTCGAAGAGCGGGAGCTGGCGCGGATACTCCACCGCTTTCACCATCTCCTTGAGATTTCGCCAGATTGCCTCGGTTGGCGCGCACAGTATGCCCATGGAATCGCGCACCGCCGGACTGTAGCGTTCGCCCGATAGCAGGCGATTATATCCGCCCGCCTCGTCGTGAATGAGAAGCCCAGCGGCGTGATCCCACGGCTTGAGTCTGCGGTACGCAAGTACGTGCGAACGTCCCTCGGCTAAGGCCCAGTAATCATGGGCAGCGCTGCCAAGCCGGATATTGCGGGCAAAGCTCCCGCGTAAGGCCCCAAGATCCTTATTGTGCATTCCGACCACCATCCGCGAGATGTCGTTCCCCGCGGCCGGGATCACAATCCGCTGGTGCTCGCGCTCCTTGCCGGCAACGAAGGGGCTGGCTCGCCAGCTCCCCTCACCTTTGGCCGCCCACAGTGTGCGGCCCTCGAGCGGCTCGTAGATCCAGCCCATGACGGTTTCGCCGTTTTGAACCAGCGCGACGATAACCGCGAATGCGGCCACGCCATTGACGAAGTTGGACGTGCCATCGATGGGATCTATGATCCAGACGGGATCCGGCCCGTCCAGCAGGTCGAACAGCGTGGGGTCGGCGAAGGCCCCCTCCTCGCCAATCACGCGTGAACCTTCAACCAGCGCCTCGAGCTTCGGGCTCAACATGCGCTCGCTTTCCTCGTCGGCGATGGTGACGACATCTCCGGGGTGTGTTTTTGATTTGATCTCGTGCGAGGCCAACTGGCGGAAGCGCGGCACTATCACGCTGTCGGCAACCTCGCGCATGGCGTCGATAACGCCATGGACGAGCGCGCGCGAATATAGCTCGGTCATTCCGCGAAGCGGTCCGGGCTGATGCCGCGCTTGCGCAACCGGGCGAGATCCGCATCGTCCAGAAGCACGTCAATCCGTGCATCGCTCTCGTCGTCGGCCCGGCGCAGAACTTCGCCACGGCGATACAGCCACGCGATGGTTTCGCCGTCCTCGAGCGGAACGACGATCCTGCGCGGCTGCCGCTTGCGCGTGAGTTCGCGGTCGATTTTATGCAGTAACGCCTCGACGCCCTTCCCGCTTAAAGCGGACAACGCCACTTGCTGGGGCGCCCGCGCAACTTGCGCCTCAACGGTGCTGACGGCGACCTCATCAAGGAGATCCATTTTATTCAAGGCCTCGATCACGGGGCGCGCCCGTTCGGCGTCTTCGGCCTGGAGGTCGATACCCAGTTGCTTCAGCACATCCTCAACGTCGCGCAATTGCGCTTCACTTTCAGGATGGGCTATATCGCGCACATGCACGATGACGTCGGCCTCCAGAACCTCTTCCAGGGTCGCCCGAAACGCCGCGACCAGTTCGTGCGGCAGATCGGAGACAAACCCCACGGTATCGGACAAAATGACAGTGCGGCCGGACGGCAGCCGCAACTGCCGCATCGTGGGGTCGAGCGTTGCGAACAGCTGATCCATGGCCACGACCGCGGCATCGGTCAGGGTGTTGAACAGCGTCGACTTGCCGGCGTTCGTGTAGCCGACCAGCGCGACAATCGGATATGGCACGCGGCGGCGCGCCTCGCGGTGCAGGCTGCGCGTGCGCGTGACCGTTTCGAGTTCTTTCTTCAGTCGTGAAATTCGCTCGCCGATCAGGCGGCGATCGATTTCGATCTGGGTTTCACCGGGGCCGCCGAGGAAGCCGAAGCCGCCGCGCTGGCGCTCAAGGTGGGTCCAGCTGCGGACAAGCCGGCTCTTCTGATAAGTGAGATGCGCAAGCTCGACCTGCAGCTGACCCTCACGGGTTCGGGCGCGAGCGCCAAAAATTTCCAGGATCAAGCCTGTCCGGTCGATGACCTTCGCGTTCCACTCTTTCTCAAGGTTCCGTTGCTGGCCGGGCGACAGGTGACCGTCGACGATCACGAGTTCGGCGCCCATCTCCTTGATGCCGTCGGCGAGGCGTTTAACCGTTCCATCCCCGATGAACGTCGCGGGGTTGGGCTTCGCGATCGTGACCGTCTCGGCATGCAAAACATGGAGATTGATCGCAGCGGCAAGCCCCCTCGCCTCTTCCAGGCGGGAGCGTTCACCATAATCATCGTCCCGGGTGCGCGCTTTCAGGCGCGGATGGACGATGATCGTGGGGGTGGCAGACTTACGGGTTTCGTACAAAAACTGTTTTTAGCGAACAGGGAACCGGGAAAGAGCGGATGCGCTTACTCTCCTGATCCTGCCGCTTCCTCTTTTGGCTCGAACAACTGCACAGGCGCCGACGGCATAACCGTTGAGATCGCGTGCTTGTAGACGAGCTGGGTGTGGCCATCGCGGCGCAACAGCATCGAGAAATTGTCGAACCAAGTCACAATTCCCTGAAGCTTGACGCCGTTTACTAGAAAGACCGTCACCGGTGTTTTGTTCTTGCGGATCGCGTTAAGAAACACGTCCTGAACGTTTTGTGCCTTTTCGTTGGCCATTGGAGTCTGCACCCTGTCTCTATTTTGTTGTTATCGTTACGGTTATCGACTCATGGGGCAGACCTGCTAGGAAACCACCCGCATCAATAGCGACACTAGAATTTTTCAAGGAAACCGGTCAACCGTGTCCCCGCGCCTATAACTAGGCTAAATGTGCCCGGATGAGGTCCGACAGGGCC
>CANJEU010000316.1 GCA_947473445.1 Fidelibacterota bacterium
TAAACAGGACTTTGCTTTGCGGCAGGTACGCTACGAGGTCGCCGCCGGTATGCCCGCGTCCGATGTTCAGAATCTGAATTTCGGTGCCGCCCAAGGTCAGCGTCCGCTTTCCGTCCACAATCTCCGTGGGCGGGTTTTCGTTCTTGGCGAGATTACGCTGCGACACGGGCGAGGCCATGAAAACGACCCCAGGATAAGCAGACTTGAATGCCGCATTGCCGCCGACATGGTCGATATGGTCCGAGGCGATGACGACGTAACGCAGCGGCTGCGTAGCCCATTTGCGAATCTGGTCAACCATTTCCTGCGATTGGCGCAGATCGCCCTGGCCATCGACGACGACGACACCTTCGGGCGTTACCACAACCAGACTCACGGTCGTGACAACGATCTCGGCGGTGTCGGGAAACTCCAATCCTTCATAGGCGTAAACGTTCGGCGCGAGTTCCTTCCACCGGGGAAAATCGGCCTTCGAGAGGCCGTGCTTTGCGATATCGCCTGACTGCGGAGGATCCGCGGCGAAGCTCGCCGGCGTTAGTGCGCACATGGCGATGAAGACTGCCACGACGAGTGCAAGGGTGTTCTTCATAATGGCGGCTCTCCAGGGCCAATGATCTCATGAGCCATGATCGGCCCGCGACATAACTGGTCGCAACGCCATTTATTCTCACGGGAAGGCGGGCAATTTCTCAAACGCGGATTCGGTGGTAGGCTGCCCGGAGCGTCCCGTCCCTTATACGATCGGCCAATGGAATACGTTCTCTACGGCCTCGCCGCCGCATATCTCATCTTCGGCGCTGTTCTGACCCATTCGGTGATCTCGGGCATGCACCGCCGTCGCGGGAAGTTCCGCGACTGGGCGCTTGGTACGGCCTTCATGCCCATCATTTTTGTGCTCGGGCTCATTTGCATGGCGTTTGAAAAGTTATGGGCGCGGCTCAAGATCGTGCTCGATCTTGAACCGGTCGAGGAACTGCGCGCAGGGCCGAAAGAGCCGGCCGATCACGATATCGGCCAGTTCCCGCCGAAATAGTCCAGGTGCCTACTTCGCCGTCTTGTACGCCTGTGGCGGCACACGCTTCGGGCCAGCCTGCTCGTAAGCATAGCCATACGACAATAGCGTTTGATCCGACCACGCCGGGCCCACAAACGAGAGGCCCACCGGCATTCCTTCAACCGCGCCCATGGGGACCGTCAAGATCGGATAGCCGGCGATGGCGGCATTGCGTGTGAAGGATCCAGGTCCGGCATCACGCGCACCGGTTCTGGGTGTGCCGTCCGCGGGAATAGTATCGGCAGGTCCTCCCGCGAGGGCGACGATGGCCGTCAGGTTGTTTTGCGACAGAAGCGCATCGTAACCCTCCGGGCCGGCCCGGCGCTGAATGAGTTCCATCAGTTCCAGATAGCGCGGATTCTGCAGCCCGCCCGTAGCGGCCGCGGCTTCTTCGAAATACAGAACGCTGATATTAGACTCGCGCGGATCGGTTTTGTGGAACGCGATGAGGTCTTCGACCGTACGCACTTTCACGGCCGCCGGGGCCGTTGCCAAATAGGCGGCGATGTCGTGGTTGAAATTCCACGCCTCAGCTTCGAGACCGGGCGCATTGAGATTTTCGATACTGCCCGCGGGCAACTCCACCAGTTCGGCGCCTTGAGCTTTCAAGACCTCGAGCGCCGCATCAAAGACGGGCTGAGTCTTGTCCGAATAACCGCTAAGGCCGCGCAATACACCGATGCGCGCGCCCTTCAGCGCAGCGGCATCAAGCGTTTTCGCATAGTCAGTCTTGCGGGTATCGGCATCCTGCGTACGAGGGTCGGCGGGATCGGACCCCGCGAGTACGGTCAGGAGCATGGCCGTGTCCGTCACCGACCGTGCCATGGGGCCAAGAGTATCCTGCAGCTCGGTGATGGGGACAACGCCCCGCCGTGAGACGAGACCGCGCGTGGGACGCAGGCCGACGATGCCGTTCACATTTGAAGGTCCCGTGATCGAGCCTGCGGTATCACTGCCCAGCGCGCCGGCGGCGAAGCTTGTCGCCATAGCAATGCCCGACCCTGAGCTGGAACCAGCAGCCGATTTCGTCAGGTCGTACGGGTTGTGCGCGGTGCCGCCGACGCTGCTGCCGGAAAATGAGTCCGTGGTGCGGTAGCCGGCCCATTGGGAGAGGTTCGTTTTGCCCAGAATAACCGCGCCCGCGGCCTTCAGGCGCTTCGTCGCTTCGGCGTCCTGCGCGGGTATATTTTCCGCCAGCGCGAACGAGCCCGCGGTGTTCGGCATGCCGACCGCGTCAATATTATCCTTCAGAAGAACGGGAATGCCGTCGAGCGGTCCGAGGGACTTGCCATCAGCTCGCCGTCGATCCGAGGCTGCGGCCTGTTCCAACGCGTCGGGGGCCACGACGA
The DNA here is from genome assembly GCA_947473445.1 of Fidelibacterota bacterium. Classification (GTDB taxonomy): domain Bacteria; phylum Pseudomonadota; class Alphaproteobacteria; order Rhodospirillales; family Rhodospirillaceae; genus SHVO01. The sequence goes on from CANJEU010000316.1 coordinate 2,404, forward strand.
TGACGGCGTTCAAGGGCCCATCGTACATATTGATGCGATCGATGTAGGCTTGAGTCACGGCCGCTGATGTCGTTTTTTTCGCGCTGAGATCGGCCGAGATCTGCGCAAGGGAGACTTCCTCGACGGCATAGGGCGTCTCAGGCGTTTCCTTCGAACAGCCGGCCAACGTCAGGGTCGAAATCAGCGCACCGCAGATGAGGGAACGGTTCAACATCGTCTTTCTCCCGTGCTGGGCCGAGGGCGGCCGGTCACCGGGATCGTAGTACAGCGGGGTCACGCCCGTAAGTGGTTTAGGTGAACCGCACGTGGTCCACCGATGTCGCCTTGACGTATTGCACAGCGGCCGCTTAACTCGCGGATGGCCGAAATCAAGATGGTGATCGCTACTCTCGCAGACTGGGCTTTCGGGCCCTTCACCATCGTTCTTATTCTGGGCACCGGCCTTTACCTGACGGTCGGTCTCAAGTTTCTTACCTTCCGCAAACTCTTCGAAGCGTTTCGCCTTAGCTTTGGCCGGTCCGCCCGTAACGACAGCGGCGGCGGCGAGAAGATGTCGTCCTTTGGCGCTTTAATGACGGCCCTCGCCGCCATGGTCGGCATCGGCAACATCGCGGGTGTCGCGACGGCCGTTGCCCTTGGCGGTCCCGGCGCCATGTTCTGGATGTGCATGGGCGCTGTTCTTGGTCTCGCGATCAGGTTCGGCGAGGTGTATCTCGCCATCGTCTATCGCGACGTTTCGCCCACCGGCGCCTATTACGGCGGCCCGATGTTCTACATCCGTAACGGCCTCGGAAAGCGCTGGGCCTGGCTCGGTGTTTTCTACGCGGTCTTCGCGATCATGCAGGCATTCGGGCCCAGCGGTCAGTCCAACACCATCGCCGACACTTTGAATTCGCAGTTTGGCGTACCGAGTTGGGCGACGTGGGTTGGCCTTATGGCTGCGATCTTCTCGGTGCTGATCGGCGGCGTGCGCCGCCTGGCAAATGTTTGCATCGCCTTCGTACCGCTCATGGTCCTGCTTTATATGGGCGCAAGTTTTGTCGTGCTCTTTACATTCGCCGATCAGATCCCGGCGGCCATTGCATTGATCGTTGAGGATGCTTTCACCGGGTCAGCGGCCGCCGGCGGTTTTGCGGGTTCGACGATCGCCATGGCGATCAGATACGGCGTTGCCCGCGGAATTTTTTCGA
>CANJEU010000317.1 GCA_947473445.1 Fidelibacterota bacterium
AGCGCCAATGCCACCTGAACTGACAGAACTGACAAATGGGTTCTGGCGGTTTTGTCAGTTGGGGGTTGGTGCTCATACGGGCTGGCTTTCGTGCCAGGGCGCGTCACCACTGCTCACGCCGGATGTGGGGTATATTGTGGGGTACATCCCCGCGATTATTTCAATAATACAATAATATCAATGTATTAGAGAAAGTTGTTGGCGTCCCCACGGGGATTCGAACCCCGGTTACCGCCGTGAAAGGGCGATGTCCTAGGCCTCTAGACGATGGGGACGCAGAGCGAGGCCGCTTGAAGAGCGCCGGTGATAAAGCCTGCCGGAGGATAAATCAAGCCCGGTGCAAAGGGGCAAAAAATTGGGCCTTTTCCGTTGCTTCCGGGTCACGCCCGCGATAGAGAGCCTGGACGCTTTTCCCCATGTTTGGTGGTACCGGCATGCCTCCCTCGCCCGCCCGATCCAAATCCTTCAAGGTTCGCGTCCGGATGGCCGTGCAAGCCGATATTCCGGCCGTCCAGGAAATCTACGCCTATTACGTAAGCCATACGACGGCCTCCTTCGAGGAAGACGCGCCGACCGTGGCCGAAATGACCGCCCGGTTTCAGAAAGTCACGGCCAAGGGACTGCCTTATCTGGTGGCCACCAATGGCAAACAGGTCATCGGCTACGCCTACGCCGGCCCGTTCCGGGATCGTTCGGGCTATCGCTACACCATCGAGGATTCGGTCTACGTCGCCAAGGAAGCCCTGGAGCGTAACGTCGGCAATGCGCTCATGAACGAGCTGCTGACCCGCTGCACCGCCCTTGGTTTCCGCCAGATGATCGCGGTGATCGGCGATAGTACCAATGCCGCCTCCCTCGCCCTTCATAGCCGCCACGGCTTTTTTGTCGTCGGCGCGCTCAGCTCGGCCTGCTTCAAGTTCGGCCGCTGGGTGGACGCGGTGCTGATGCAGCGCATCCTCGGCGAAGGCGATACCACTTTGCCCCCAAAAGTGCCGGGCAAACGCGGCGCGGCGAAGAAACGCAAATAAAAAAAGGGCCCCGGATTGCGGGGCCCTTTTTACTTCGGTGCGCGCGAAGCTATTGCAGCTTCACTTTCTCCGACACCAGCGCGGCGATGTCCATGTACGGCAGGGCCGCGTTTTTCGCGCAGACGCCGTTGATCGCGCCAACCAGCTGCGCCTTGCTTTCCACCGGCACTTCGAGGTCCGGCTGCGCCAGGTTTTTATAGCCCTGGATGAAAGCGAATGCCCACAGTTCGGCGATGTCGGCGCGGTTCGCATCAGCAGCCGCACCGGCTTTGGCTTTGGTATGTTGTTCACAAGTGTAGCCTACGGGCGAGAAATCGGCGCCGGCCTTCGCGGGCATCGCTCGCTCGACCTTCGCCAGCACCGAGAGCGAGACGCCCAGGATGTCGCGGCTCGCCCACTCGCGGCAGGTCTGCAGCAGGTTATTGTCCAAGGCTTCGCTCGCGGCGGCATCTTCCGAGAAATTCAGTTTCTGCGAGGCTTTGGCAAAACCGGCCAGATAGCCGTGGATCCAAACGCGGGCGATGATGGACTGCAGCTTGCCCGAGGAGTTTTCACCAAGGCCGTTGGTGTACTCAAGGCACGTGAACTTCGAGCCTGTGAACTCGACTTCGGCGGCCGCGACCGGAGCGGTCAACATCGCAAGTCCCGCAAGCGCGGCGGCCATCGTCTTCAAAAATTTCATCTCACTCCCCCTATTACGGCCGCTGCGGCCAGTGTTACGAACCGAGCGTGGCATGCCAAAGGCAACCGCGTCAATCCGGGGCGAGGCCTCAAAAGGTTCACAAAATCAGGAGGTTATTCGCAGCGCGCGGCGTCGTCGATCACGAGTTGCGCCTCGGTGCGCCCTTGCCAGGTATCGGCGCGGATCGTCCCGGCAAGATGCAACCGCGCCCCTGCGGCCCGCAGCAATCCAAGGCCCAGTTCATCGTCCACACAGTTGAACGCGATGGCCTTGAGCCGGCCGCCGCTCGCGCTGGAAAGAATACAACGTACGTGCCCCGAACCGACAATATCGGCCTTCACGATGCGCGCATCCACGACGGCGAATCGCGGCTCGTCGTTGCCCGCGCCGAACGGTCCTACGCAGGAAAGCTCGGAAATGAAATCCGGCGTCACCGCCGAAACGCTCAGGGCGCCGTCGAGATTCAAGGTCGGCGTCATCACCGCACCCTTTAACTGGTTACTTACCTGCTCTTGCATGAACACGGTGAAGTCATCGAGCTTGTCGGCCAGCAGCGTAAAGCCGGCCGCCATGGCGTGGCCGCCACCGTTCATAAGGTAACCCGCTTCGCGCGCGGCAAGCACCGCGCGACCAAGATCAACACCGGGTATCGATCGGCCCGAACCCTTCGCAAGGCCACCGTCCATGGCCACGACACACGTCGGCCGGTCGTAGCGCTCGCGCAGACGTCCGGCGACGATCCCGATCACACCGGGATGCCACTTCTCGCCGGCGGCAAAAATCAGCGGCGTATTGTCAGCTCTGCTTTCCACCTGTTCGATGGCTTCGCGCAGCACCGCGGCTTCGATTTCTTTGCGGGCGCCATTGTACTCGTCCAGCCGCATCGCAAGCGCCGCGGCTTCCTGCGGATCCTCGGTCGAGAGCAAGCGCGTGCCGAGGTCAGCCTGTCCCACGCGTCCCCCAGCGTTCACACGGGGGCCGAGCAGATAGCCCAGATGAAACACCGTCGGCGCGGTGTCGATACGCGCGACACGCGCGAGGGCGGTCAGGCCGACATTGCCGCCCTTGCCCAGGATGTTCAGCCCTTGCGTCACGAAGGCCCGGTTAAGCCCCGTCAGCGGAACCACGTCGCACACGGTGCCCAGCGCGACCAGATCAAGCCATTGTTTGAGGTCCGGCTCGTCGCGGCCATTGCTGGCATACCAGCCTGCGCTGCGCAGAGCCCGGTTGATCGCTACCACCAGCAGAAACGCAACGCCGACGGCAGCCAGATGACCTTGATGGCTGTTGCAATCAAGGCGGTTGGGATTGACCACGGCGCTTGCGGCCGGAAGCAGCGGTTCAGCCTTGTGATGATCCACAACGATCACATCAAGCCCGGCCTCGCGCGCGGCCGACAACGGCTCGTACGCGACGATGCCGCAGTCGACGGTAATGACCAAATCAATCCCCTGCTCGCGCAGCTTCAAAAGCGCCGGCGTATTAGGGCCATAGCCTTCGACGGAACGGTCGGGGATGTAGACGGTGATTTCGACGCCAAGGGCGCGGAAGAAACGTGCAAGGAGAGCCGACGACGTGGCTCCGTCGACGTCGTAATCGCCGAATACGGCGATCTTCTCGCCCTTTTCCAGCGCGCGAAGCACGCGCGCGGCGGCCCCATCCATGTCGACGAAGCCGCTTGGATCGGGCATCAAGGCCTTAAGAGTCGGCCGCAGGAAATCCGCGCAGGCCGCGGTCGCGACGCCGCGCGACGCCAGCACGCGCGCCACCGCATCGGAAACACCGGCTTGGCGAACAAGGTCACTGACCAGCGTTTCGTCTACCGCGCGCAAATCCCAGCGCCGGCCTTGGAAGGATTTCGCGATACCAAGAAACGAAG
>CANJEU010000318.1 GCA_947473445.1 Fidelibacterota bacterium
AAATCAGACTGCTATACAACGCCCTGCCGTTGAGAAGGCTGCAGGCGACCGCAGGAAAATTTTGAGTACAAACCATTCAGGTCTGTGATGGTCATTCACCGCGACTTTCTAAGATTTCTCCCGCTATGACCTTGGATCCGTTTCGTATTTTCCGCCCGGTCCTTTTCCGCATGGACAGCGAGCGCGCGCATAAGATTGCGCTCCTGGGATTACAGTCGCGGCTCGCAACTGTTTTCTATCGCGCGCCGGTAGAGGATGCGGTGTTGCGGCAAACACTATGGTCTAGAACCTTTCCAAACCCGGTCGGACTTGCGGCGGGATTCGACAAGAACGCGGTCGCCTTCGAGCAAGCGCTCGATCTCGGTTTCGGCTTCGTTGAGGTCGGCGGCGTGACGCCGCTGCCGCAGAAAGGCAATCCGCGGCCGCGCCTCTTCCGTCTTGAAGCCGATTGCGGCGTTATTAATCGCATGGGCTTCAACAACGACGGGCTCAAAGTCGTCGAAAGCCGCCTGAAACGGCGCTCGGGCCGCGGCATCGTCGGCGTCAACCTGGGCAAGAACAAGGATCAGACAGACCCGAACGCTGACTACGCAACGCTCGCGCGAGCTCTCGCGCCCTATGCCGACCTCCTCGTCGTCAATGTATCTTCGCCCAATACGCCCGGCTTGCGCGCGCTGCAAAGCGCCGAACCTCTCATCGCCATTATTCGCGCCGCGCGCGCGGCGATGCCGAAGAAAGCCCCACCGTTGCTGATCAAGATCGCGCCCGATCTTTCGCCCGAGGATCTTGCCGAAGCCGTGAAAGCCGCGCGGGATGAAAAGCTCGACGGCATCGTTGTGTCCAACACCACGCTCAGCCGGCCGGAGAGCTTGAGGTCGCCCGAACGCGGCGAAACCGGCGGCCTCAGCGGCGCCCCGGTCTTCGAACTCTCCACCCGCATCCTCTCCGAGGTCTATAAACTCTCCGAAGGTACGATCCCTCTGATCGGCGTCGGCGGTATTTCCTCGGGCGCGGATGCCTATGCGAAAATCCGCGCCGGGGCCTCGCTCGTCCAACTTTACTCTGCGCTTGTGTTCGAAGGTCCCGCGCTCATCCACCGCATCAATCGCGAGCTTGCCCACCTTCTCAAGCGCGACGGTTTCGCCTCCGTGGCGGCGGCCGTCGGGGCCGATCACCGGAAAGACTGATCCATGCGCCTGATACCCATTTCTGGCCTGCGCGACGTTGCAGACGCCTTCGACGGCTTCATCCTCGACCTTTGGGGGGTCGTGCATGATGGCGAACGACCCTATCCGCCCGCGGCCGACACGCTCCGGTCCCTAAGAGATGCAGGCAAAAAGACCATTCTGCTCTCCAACGCGCCGCGCCGCGGTCACGCGCTTATCGACGCCATGACCAAGATGGGCATCAGCCGCGATCTTTACGGCGAAGTCCTCTCCTCGGGCGAAGCCACGCGCGATGCGCTCATCCGGCGCGATGATCCGTTCTTCGCCGGTCTTGGTCAAAAGGTCTACCACCTCGGACCCGAGCGTGATCGCAGCGTGTTCGAGGATACGAGCCTCGCCCTCGTGTCCGATCTGACCGCGGCCGATTTCATCCTCAATACCGGTCCCATCAGCCTCGACGAAAAGGTCGATGATTATATGCCGGTGCTGGAGGAGGGCGCCGCGTTGCGTCTTCCGATGGTGTGCGCCAATCCCGACTTCGTCGTGATCCGCGGCGGCCGGCCTATCGTCTGCGCCGGAGCGCTCGCCGCGCGCTACAACGAACTCGGCGGCAAGGTTGCCCTACGCGGCAAACCCGATCCGAAGATTTACAAGCTCGCAGTAGAACGGCTCGGTATCCCTGATAAATCGCGAGTGGCCGTCGTCGGCGATGCGCTTGAGACCGACGTCAAAGGCGCCCGCGCCAGCGGCCTTGCCTCCGTCTGGTGCACCGGCGGCATCCACGCCGCCGCACTCGGCGTCAGCTACGGCAGCGATGCCGATCCGGCCAAAGCCGAAGCCCTCGCGCGCGCCGAAGGCCAGATGCCGACCTACGTTATTCGCGGATTCTATTGGTAGACGGCCGCGATCAGCAAAATATGTGAGCGGTTTTTGCGCCCGACCGCGGCCAATTAAAAGGACTACGGTTCGAACTGCTCGGCGACGATTCGTTCTTCCAGATTATGCTCCGGATCGAACAGCACCTTGATGCCGATGGACTTGTCCTCGCGTACGGTAACGTCCACCACTTCGCGCACTTCCTCGCGGTCGGCCACCGCCGATACGGGCCGTTTGTCGGCCTCCAGCAGCTCGAACCGTACCGTTGAACTGCGCGGCAGCAGGGCGCCGCGCCACCGGCGCGGGCGGAAGGCGCTGATGGGCGTCATGGCCAGAACGTTGGCATCCACCGGCAGCACCGGTCCATGTACTGAAAGGTTATAGGCGCTCGATCCCGCCGGGGTGCACACCAGAATCCCATCGCAGATCAGTTCCTGCATGCGCTCGCGGCCGTCAACGTAGATGCGGATCTTCGCGGCCTGACGCGTCTGGCGCAGCATCGAGACTTCGTTGATCGCAAGCGCTTCCTCGACTTTTCCGCTGGCGGTCGTTGCCGTCATGCGTAGCGGGTTCAAGGTAAAGGGCGCGGCCCGGTCCAGACGGTGCAGAAGATCAAGCTCATCGAAGCGGTTCATCAGGAAGCCGACGGTGCCGCGGTGCATGCCGAAGATCGGCACATGCACGTCCATATAGATGTGCAGCGCTTCGAGCCTGAACCCGTCGCCGCCAAGCGCGACGATGACGTCGGCATCGTGCGGGTCGTGCTGGCCATAGCGCTTGGTCAAATTGCCAAGCGATTCCTGCGCGGGCGGTGTATCGGCGGCGACAAAGGCGACACGTGAAATGGCCATATCTAACCGCCCGTCCTAACCACCGGTGACGCTCATATGCCGCGCAACCGCGGGCCGTTTGTGATTGCGGTCAATCACGAAGTCATGGCCCTTGGGCTTGCGCGTGATGGCCTCGCGAATGGCGTCGAGCAAAAGCGCGTTGCTTTCGCTGGCCCGTAAAGGCGCCCGCAAATCGGCCGCGTCCTCCTGGCCCAGGCACATATACAGCGTGCCGGTGCAGGTCAGTCGCACGCGGTTGCAGCTCTCGCAGAAATTATGGGTCATCGGCGTGATGAAGCCGACGCGTCCGCCGGTCTCAAGGCAGCGCATATAACGCGCCGGGCCGCCGGTATTATCCGGGATCGCCTCGAGGGTCCAACGCTGCGCGAGCCGCGCGCGCACGACAGATAAGGGGAGGTATTGCTCTGTACGGTCACCGTCGATTTCGCCCATGGGCATCGTCTCAATGAACACGAGGTCAAAGCCCTCCTGCCCGCACCAGGCGACGAAATCGCTCAGTTCGTCCTCGTTCACATCGCGCATGGCGACGACATTGATCTTCACCTTCAGGCCCGCGGCCTTCGCGGCGCGAATACCGTCCAGGACTTGCCCATGGTGGCCCCAGCGCGTGATGGTCTTGAAGCGCTGCGCATCGAGCGAGTCGAGCGAGACGTTGATGCGTTTGACGCCCGCCTTCA
>CANJEU010000319.1 GCA_947473445.1 Fidelibacterota bacterium
ATTCGGGCGGCGGCGCGGGCATCCAGGCCGATATCAAGACCGTTACCTGCCTCGGCGCCTACGCGATGACGGCCGTGACCGCCATCACCGTACAGAACACCCAGGGCGTGACCGACGTGCACGAAGTCCCGGTCAACATCGTCTCCGGTCAGATCGCGTCCGTGGTCAGCGACATCGGCGTCGATGTCATCAAGACGGGCATGCTGGCGTCCCGCTTGATGATCGAGACCGTCGCCGATGCGCTCGAACGCTGCGCTGCCGGCGTGCCGCGCATCATCGATCCGGTCATGCGCGCGAAAGGCGGACACGCCCTCCTTGCCGAAGACGCCGCCGATGCGCTTATTCGCCGTCTGGTGAAAGGCGCCGCCGTCGTTACCCCCAATCTGCCCGAAGCCGAAGTGCTCACCGGCCGCAGTATCAAGACCATCGGCGAGATGGAAAATGCGGTCGAGGCGTGCCGGGCGTTGGGCGCGCAGGCCGTCCTGTTGAAGGGTGGCCATCTCGAAGGCGATCGTTTGCTCGATCTGCTCATCACGCCGAACGATGTCATTCGCTTCGAGGGGACCCGCCTCGACACCACGTCTACGCACGGCACCGGCTGCACGCTCGCCTCGGCCATCGCGGCGGGGCTCGCGAAAGGTTTGCCGCTTTCTGAAGCGGTGATCCAGGCGCGAGCCTATGTGCGCGCGGCGATTCTGAGCGCTCCCGGTCTTGGGCACGGTCATGGGCCGCTGAACCACGGTCATATCTTCGGCGCGTTCGGCTCGGCGCTCAAAAGCTAGCGATTCCAGAATCTTCGCGCGCATTGACGGCTTACCGGCCGGTTCCTACACTCCGCCCCCTTTGGCGGGGGGAGAACTGCGACGAAGGACCCGCCGTCCCTCTACGCCCGTTCGAAGGATCTCATCGTCACATGTCCGCTAGCCCGAAACCGCAAGCGCGTCCCGCGCGCAATCAATTTTCCTCAGGCCCGTGCGCCAAGCGCCCCGGTTGGACCATCGACTCCCTCAAGGATGCGCTGGTCGGCCGTTCGCATCGCGCCAAACTGCCGAAGGCGCGTATCAAGGCCGTCATCGATAAGACCCGCACCGTTCTTGGCGTCCCGGCCGATTACCGTATCGCCATCGTTCCTGCGTCGGACACCGGCGCGGTCGAAATGATGCTGTGGTCCGTCCTCGGTGCGCGTCCGGTCGACATGCTCGCCTGGGAAAGCTTCGGCGAAGGCTGGGTCACCGACGTTGTGAAACAGCTCAAGCTTAAGGATGCGCGCATCCTTAAGTCCGACTACGGTCTCTTGCCCAACCTCAGTGAGGTGAACTTCGACAACGACGTCGTCTTCACCTGGAACGGCACCACCTCCGGCGTGCGGGTTCCGAACGGCAATTGGATCCCGGCCGACCGCAAGGGCCTGACCATCTGCGACGCGACGTCCGCCGTGTTCGCCATGGAAATGCCCTGGGACAAACTCGATATCACGACCTACTCCTGGCAAAAGGTGCTTGGCGGGGAAGCGCAGCATGGAATGCTGATCATCTCGCCGCGCGCCGTCGAGCGTCTGGAAAGCTATACGCCGCCGTGGCCGATGCCGAAGATTTTCCGCCTCACGTCCAAAGGCAAACTCAGCGAAGGTATTTTCGAGGGCGACACCATCAACACCGTTTCAATGCTCTGCGTCGAAGATGCCGTCGATGGCCTGACCTGGGCTGAGAACATCGGCGGCCTCAAGGCGCTCATCGCGCGCTCGGAAGCCAACCTCAAAGCCATCAGCGATTGGGTTGCCAAGAATAAGTGGATCTCCTTCCTGGCGGAACAACCCGAGACCCGGTCCTGCACATCCATCTGCCTTAAGATCACGGCCGATTGGTTCACCTCGCTGCCGGCCGACAAGCAGGCTGAAGCCGCCAAGAAGTTGTCCGCGCTGCTTGAGAAAGAGGGCGTGGCTCTGGACGTCGCCAGCTATCGCGACGCGCCTCCGGGCTTGCGCATCTGGGGCGGCGCGACGGTCGACACGGCCGACATCGAAGCGTTGCTGCCGTGGATTGAATGGGCACATAGCGAAATTCAGACTGCGTAGCCTTTGAGCGAGCAGGGCCTCCCACGTTCGGAGGAAAACGCCGGCATCCTGTATGCCGTTGGCGCCTACCTGCTTTGGGGGTTTCTGCCCCTCTACTGGTCGTTACTTCACGAAGTCTCCGCGATCGAGATGACGGCGCACCGCATTCTGTGGTGCGTCGTGATCCTCGGATTTCTGACCGTCGCACGCGGACGTACGGGCGAAATCCTCGCAATCTTGCGAACCCCCACCACGCTCTGGACGTTGGCCGTCACCAGCGCGCTTATTACCGTCAATTGGACTCTCTTCATGTACGCGCTGGTGACCAACCAGATCGTAGAGACTTCGCTTGGCTACTATATGACGCCAGTCATTTCCTTCGCATTCGGCATTATTTTCTTCCGCGAGCGACCGTCACGCATTCGTATTTTCTGTATCGGCCTTGCCACATGCGGCGTTCTCGTTCAGCTCGTGGCATTCGGTCGCTTTCCATGGATTGCGATGAGCCTTGCGGTAACTTTCGGTTTCTACGGTTATTTTCGCAAGCGGGCGCCAGTGGCGGCTATGGACGGCTTGCTCGTGGAAACCGCAATTGTCGTCCCGTTCGCCATAGCCTTCATCGGCTGGTGGTATGTGAACGGCACGGGTCTATTTCTCATCGGGAACTTCAAACGCGATCTACTTCTCATCGTCGGCGGCGCCTTGACCATTGCGCCGCTCGCGCTCTTTGCCGCCGGCATGCGCCGCGTGCGCATGACGACCATGGGCTTCCTGCAATATTTGGCGCCGACGATTTCGCTCATCGTTGCGGTGTTCGGCTTCGGCGAACCGTTCGACCTTGGCGATCTGATCTCGTTCGCCTTCATCTGGGCAGCGATTGCGATCGCGGCCTTCGACGGACTGACAAGCAAAGCGGCGGAGACGCCAAACGTCGTGTAGTGATATGAAATCCACAATTTAATTCTTCTGGGGAGGGGAGTTGAGATGGCTAAGCCGAGAGTTTTGATCAGCGATAAGTTGAGCCCCGCGGCGGTCGAGATCTTTAAAACCCGCGGCATCGATGTCGACGTTAAGACCAGTCTCACGCCCCAAGAGCTTGTGGCGATCATCAAGGACTATGACGGCCTTGCCATCCGCTCGAATACCAAGGTCACGACGGAAGTTCTGGCCGCGGCGCCGAACCTGAAGGTTGTTGGCCGCGCTGGGATCGGCGTGGACAATGTCGACGTCCCCGCCGCCACTGCGCGCGGCGTTGTGGTCATGAACACACCTTTCGGCAATGCCATCACCACGGCCGAACATGCAATCTCGATGATGATGGCGCTTGCCCGTCAGATCCCGACGGCCAATGCCTCAACTCATGCGGGGAAATGGGAAAAGTCCAGGTTCATGGGCGTCGAGCTGTTCGGCAAAACGCTCGGCGTCATCGGCTGCGGTAATATCGGCTCCATTGTCGCCGACCGTGCGCTCGGGCTCAAAATGAAGGTCCTCGCCTTCGATCCGTATCTTTCC
>CANJEU010000320.1 GCA_947473445.1 Fidelibacterota bacterium
AGTTCGTCGAAAGGGTTCATCAGGCAAACGGCTACGTGCTCGATCCCCATTCCGCGGTGGGCCTGTTCGCGGCCCGCGTGGCCGGCCTCGAGTCGGCCATTCCGGTCATTGCGCTGGCCACCGCCCATCCGGCGAAGTTCCCCGATGCCGTGGAAAAGGCAACGGGAACAAGGCCTTCCATGCCCCGGGCGCTGGCGGAGGTCTTCCACCGCAGCGAGCACTTTACAACGCTTCCAAATGACCTAGATCAGTTGCGCAAGCTGATCCGCGAACGCGTTTCCGCCTAGTTTTCCGCGTCCTTCCAGGAGCTTTGATGTCTGTACAGGTGAGCACACTGCCAAACGGTTTGCGTGTCGTGACCGACCGCATGACGTCGGTCGAAACCGTTGCCGTGGGTGTGTGGGTTGCCGCCGGAACGCGCCACGAGACGGCGGATGTAAACGGCATCTCGCACCTGCTTGAACATATGGCCTTCAAGGGCACCGCGCGGCGCAGCGCGCTGGCGATCGCCGAGGAGATGGATAACGTCGGCGGTCAGCTCAACGCCTACACCAGCCGCGATCACACCGCGTACTTCGCGAAAGTTCTGAAGGAAAATCTGCCGCTCGCGGTCGACATCCTTTCCGACATCCTGCTGAACTCCACCATGGACGCCGAGGAACTCGCGCGCGAACAGCATGTGGTGGTGCAGGAAATCTACCAGGCGGACGATACGCCCGACGACATCATCTTCGATCACCACCAGGCCACGGCGTACCCCAACCAACCCATGGGCTGGCCGGTGCTGGGCAAGGAACCGATCGTGCGTTCGATCACCTCCGAGCGTTTGAAGTCCTACATGGCCGCGAACTATGGCGCCGACAATATGGTCGTTTCGGCCGCCGGCAATGTGGATCACGATATTTTCGTGGCCCTGGTTGAACAGGCGTTCGCCGCACTGCCGCGCACATCGGCGGTGAGCGAAGTGCCGAGCCTTTATAGCGGCGGCGATTTCCGCGAGACCCGCAAGCTCGAACAGGTCCACCTGGTTCTGGGCTTCGGCGGCCTCGCCTTCAATGATCCCGACTTCTACAACCTCGGCGCCCTGTCGACGCTGCTGGGCGAAGGCATGTCCTCGCGCCTGTTCCAGGAAATCCGCGAGAAGCGGGGTCTTGCGTATTCGGTCTATTCGTCGACCCAGTCGTTCTCGGACTCCGGTATCTTCTCGATCTATATGGGCACCGGCCGCGCCGATGTGCCCAAGCTGATCCCGGTGCTGTGCGATGAGATCAAGAAAGTGCACGACGGTGTTCGCGAGGATGAAGTGAGCCGCGCCCGCGCGCAGATCAAGTCGGGTCTCTTGATGTCGCTGGAAAGCCCCTCAAGCCGCTGCGGCCAGCGCGCCCGGCAGATCATGGTCTACGGCCGTACGCTTTCAACCGATGAGATTATCGCTAAGGTCGAGAACGTTGACGCCGCCGGCATCACGCGCACGGCCGCGCGTATCTTCGCGAGCGCACCGACGTTGGCGGCGCTGGGCAACCTCAAAAAGCTCGAAGGCCTTGAGACGATCGCGGCCCGCTTAAATTAGCTTTTAAGCGTGGCCGACTTGCGTTGACAGGCGGTGGGCGGCGATGCCGAGGCGGGAGAGCGCCATGTCCCACTTGTGGTCGTAACCATCGGAGAAAAGCAGACCCGCGTCGGCCGGAACACACAGCCAGGCGTTATTTTTGATCTCCTCGTCGAGCTGGTTCGGACCCCAGCCTGAATAGCCGAGCGCCATCAGGTTGCGGTGCGGGCCATACCCTTCGGCGATGTCCTTGAGGATTTCGGTGGTGGCCGAGAGGGCGATGTCCTCGTTCACGACCACGGTGCCGGTCTTCTGATAGTCGGAGGTATGAAGTACGAAGCCGCGCTGGACCTCGACCGGGCCGCCGCGATGCACGTTGATCTGCGAGCAGTTGTTGGAGCGCGGAACGATCTTGAGCTGGCTGAGAATGTCGGTGAAGCGCAGGTCATTGAGCGGCTTGTTGACGATCAGGCCCATCGCGCCTTCGGAGGAATGCGCGCACACGTAAATCACCGTGTGATGGAACCGCGGGTCGGCCATCGTGGGCATCGCGACAAGGAGATGTCCCGTAAGGTAACCCGAGGTCTGTACGCCCGAGGTCTTTAAGTAAGCCGCTTTCACCATGACGTCCTCACATTTACCCGCTGACTGATAGTCCTAACGCCGTAATCGCGTCTGGGTTCTCGCCCTCCGATAAAGTCAATATTTTACCTTAATTGGCGCCGGTTGTGTCTAGTTCAAGACCCACGCCGGCGCCTAACGGCGGAATTTCTCGGCTTCCGCGCGCGCTAGCACATCGACTCGCTCGTTTTCGACGTGGCCGGCGTGCCCGCGCACCCAGCGCCAAGTTACATGGTGGCCCAGTCTTGCCGCATCCAGCAGTTGCCACAGGTCGGCGTTCTTCACGGGCTTTTTATCGGCGGTCTTCCAACCCTTGCGTTTCCAGCTATGGATCCACTCCGTGATGCCCTTCTGCACATATTGGCTGTCGGTGTAGACGGTCACTGTACAGTCGCGCTTGAGGGACTTGAGGCCCTCGATGACGCCCATGAGTTCCATGCGGTTGTTGGTGGTGTGCGCTTCGCCGCCGGCCAGTTCGCGCTCGTTACCCTTGAAGCGCAGCAGCGCCGCCCATCCACCGGGCCCGGGATTGCCGAGGCAGGCGCCGTCGGTGAAGAGTTCGACGGTGTCGGTGTCCTTCGATGAATGGTTCATCTCAGGACAGACCGTAGGCGCTGATGTCTTTGACGCGGCGATGGAAGTTCAGCTTCTGCAGGTATTCGCGCGGGTCCTTCGGTTTCACCATGGCGCCGGCGGGCGTATTCACCCAATCGTAAAGACGCGTCAGCATGAAGCGCAAAGCCGAGCCGCGGGCGAACAGAGGCAAGGTCTCTTTCTCCAAGGCCGACAGCGGACGCACCGCTTCGTAGGCGGTCAGCATGCGCTTGGCCTTGGTGATGTTGAAGGCGCCGTCGGGCTCGAAGCACCAGGCGTTGAGACAAATGGCGACGTCGTAGGCCAGGAAATCGGTGCAGGCGAAATAGAAGTCGATCAGGCCCGAACATTTTCCGTCGAGGAAGAACACATTGTCCGGAAACAGGTCGGCGTGAATGACGCCCGACGGCAGATCGGGCGAAGCGCCGAGCACGGGCCACGCGGCCGCCAGCGCTTCGAGTTCGGTGCGCATCAGACTGGGCAGGGTGATGTCGACCTTGGCCGCGGTTTCTTTCGGGATGCGGCCGGCGAGCGTGCGCCAGCCCTCGACCGAAAGACTGTTCACCCGGCTACCGGGAAAACTGAGCCCGGCGTTGTGCAGCTTGGCCATGGCCGTGCCCAGTTCGGCGCAATGTTCAGGGGTGATCTTGCGCGGCCAGATTCCGCGCAGGAAGCTAATGATGGCCCCGGGCCGGCCGGCGATGGTGCGAAGCGCCTCGCCGTCCCGGCCCCGGATCGGCACGGGGCAGGCGACACAGCCCATTTTGGACAGATGCTCCATGAACCCCAGGAAGAACGGC
>CANJEU010000321.1 GCA_947473445.1 Fidelibacterota bacterium
CCGTTTTTCATGGGCCATACCGCCCACCTCGGTGCTGCGGCCCGGCGTGCCACGGCGCTCAAAAGCGTGGCGATTGCCGCAGGTGTGCTTCTCCTGTTCACCGTCATCGGCCAACCGCTGCTCCATTATCTCGGCGTCTCGGTTGCCGCCTTCCGTATCGCCGGCGGCGTCCTGCTCCTGCTTCTGGCGATCGACATGGTGCTCGTGAAGGAAAGCGGCATCCGCGCCACCACCCAGAAAGAGGATGAGGAAGCACATCAACGGCCCGACATCGCCGTCTTCCCCCTGGCTGTGCCTCTTATTGCCGGCCCCGGCGCAATCGCATCGGTCATCCTGCTGCAAAGTCAGAACGCGGGTTCGCTGCTCAATCAGGCCATCGTCGCCGGCGTGATGCTGGCAGTGCTCCTCCTCACGGGGCTCAGTTTCCTCATCGCCACCCCCATCATGCGAATTCTCGGCGTCACGGGAATTAACGTCATGACCCGCGTGCTCGGGATCATTCTGGCGGCGTTGGCCGTCAGCAATATCCTCGAAGGTTTGCGGGCCAGCTTCCCGGCTTTGGGGGCGGCCTAGTCACGCTTATCCTGCCAACCTTATCCTGTACGCGGGCCCGGTGACCGTGGCACAACTAAACTCTATTTCGCCCTCCGCGCGCTTCCGCATGAACGCCCTTACGCAATATTTGAAGTCACGCGCTACAGGCCGCACCGTGACCGGAGCGGTGATCTTTGCGCTGCTGGTGGTCCTCGTGCAGCACACGCTGCTGATTCCCCATTTTCAGGCGGCCACCACATTCATTCCCTTCGACGCACAGTTCCCGCTGACGCGTCATATGATCGCCATTCAGCTGGGCGCTTACGAAGCCAATGCGCGCGCGGCTTATTTTCCGTTCCTTCTGGTGGACGTTCTGCTCGCCTTCGCGAGCGCCGGGGCGCTCATGCTTCTCTGGGCCTGGCTGTTTGCCCAGCATCGCACGGCGGCCTTCGCCTTTTTCGAGCGCGGGGCGATCTTCCTGGTTCCCGTTTATACCCTTTTGTGTGATATCGCCGAGGACGTCGCCTTTGCCCGGCTCGTCGGTGGGCTCAGCGGCGAAAGCTATGCCGCGACGATCAAATTCGCGGTGACAATCCATGGAATCCGGGGCGCTCTGCTCGACGTTCAGGTGATTTTGACCCTCTTGTTCGTTATCCTCTTCGCCTTGGCGGCCGGAAAGCAGGAGCAAACCGGCGCCGTCCGGGGGGAGACCATGGTCAATGGCGAATAGCACCCTGCTCTGGGACTATGCTCATATTGCTCTCTTTGTGGTCTGGATCGCCGCGGCTTTCGGCGTAATGGTCCATGTCGCCGCCGCCAAGAATTCGAAGTTGCCCTACGAAGCGCGCCAGGCGGCGGTCGGCAAAGCACGCGCGCTCGATATCATTCCGCGGGTTTGTTTCGCGCTCATCCTGCCGGTCGGGATCGAACTCACCGGCGCCATCAATGTCTACCCTCTGTCCCCAGGCCTCAAAATTCTGTTCTGGAGCGGCGCGGCGATTTGGCTCGCCCTCATCTTCATGATCGACCGGCGCGAGGGCACCCCCCTTGGGTCGCTGCTCGGATATATCGAAATCGCCTTTCAAGCCCTGGCGGGTGCCGGATTCGTGGTCTACGGCCTGAATTCCCTCGCGACCGGGGCCCCCATCGACGAGCCGTGGTTTGCCGTCAAATTGGCGATGTTCGGTCTCGCGTTTTGGACTGTGATCGCCATCAATGTCAGCTTTCGCCCGTTCTTCGCCCCCTTCGCCGAGATTGCCGAGGATGGCTCGACGCCCGAACGTGAGGAGGCGGTCGCGCGCGCGGTCAATCACACCATCGCCTACATGATCGCGCTCTATTTGCTCCTCGCGGGCATTGCCCTTCTTGGACTTATGAAGCCGCCCTTTTAGCTTTTGGGTGACCCGTGCTATCGGGTGGCTATGACGACAACGCTTCAACGCATTAAAGACGGCGCGGCCACTGTGGCCGTCATCGGGCTCGGTTACGTGGGCCTGCCGCTGGCGCGCGCCTTTGCGGCCAAGGGCTTTCGCACGCTCGCGCTCGATATCGACGCCGCCAAGATCGCCAAGCTGGCGGCTGGCCGTTCGTACATCGACCGCATCCCGGACGCAGCTATTGCCGAATTGATCGCGGCGAACACGTTGCATCCGTCGGCGGACTTTGCGCGCCTCAAGGACGCCGACGCGATCCTGATCTGCGTGCCGACGCCGCTCACCCGCCAGCGTGAGCCGGATATGAGTTATGTGATCGCCACGACCGAGAGCATTGCCGCGCATCTCAAATGCGGACAGCTGGTCGTTCTCGAGTCCACGACCTACCCCGGGACCACCGACGAACTGGTGCGTCCGATCCTTGAAAAGACGGGCCTTAAAAGCGGCGCTGACTTCTTTCTCGCTTTCTCGCCCGAGCGCGAGGATCCGGGTAATCCGAACTTCAGCGTTTCCAATACCGCCAAGGTCATCGGGGCCGACGGCGCCGAGGCTTTGGCTCTGACAAGCGCGCTCTACGGGGCCATCGTTCCCAACCTCGTGCCGGTGTCCAGTACGGCGACCGCCGAAGCGGTGAAGCTCACCGAGAACATCTTCCGCGCGGTGAATATCGCGCTCGCGAACGAGCTTAAGGTTATTTACGAGGCGATGGGCATCGATGTCTGGGAAGTGATCGAGGCGGCCAAGACCAAACCCTTTGGTTATATGCCGTTCTATCCGGGTCCGGGCCTCGGCGGGCATTGTATCCCCATCGATCCCTTCTACCTCTCCTGGAAGGCGCGCGAGTTCGATGTCACGGCGCGCTTCATCGAACTCGCCGGCGAGATCAATACCGCCATGCCGCACCATGTCATCGAGCGGCTTTCAAAGGCGATGGATGCAAGATTCTCGCGCGGTATCAAAGGCGCCCGCCTGTTGCTGCTCGGCCTTGCGTATAAAAAGAACGTCGACGATACGCGCGAAAGTCCGGCGCTGCGCCTTATCGAGCTGCTCGAAGCGCGTGGCGCAGCCGTCGACTATCACGATCCGTTCGTGCCGCGTATCCCCCCGACCCGTCACTACGGCCCCATCGCCGGACGGGCCTCGGTGGAACTCACCGCGGACAGCGTCGCATCCTACGACGCCGTCGTTGTGGTTACCGATCACGATGCTGTCGATTACGCCCTGGTGGTGAAGGCCGCCAAGCTTGTCGTCGATACGCGCAATGCGCTTCGCGCGTTTGCCGGCAACGCCAACGTGGTCAAAGCGTAAACCGCTGACCACACATTCTTGTGAACGCCACGATCTCGCAGACGAAAACGGCGTTGTTACAAACCTTACAACTCGTTATAATTCCGGTGGAATTAGAGCTCGGGAGTCGCACGTGGGCTCGCTCCGATCCTAGCGAATGTGACGAGACCCAATCTGATTCGGACGTAATTGAATCACAATTGTCCCCGAGATTCGATGTGTGCCTGTGGCGGGTACGCATCGTGTGATGTCATTCCAAAGGGAGGTACCAACGCTATGACTGAATTCAATTTTACCAGGCGTAAACTAC
>CANJEU010000322.1 GCA_947473445.1 Fidelibacterota bacterium
GGCGCTGACAACCGGCCTTCGGATGATTTGCGCGTCCAGCCGTTCACCGATGATGTGTTCAGCGAATACCAGGCTCGCCGTAAGGAAAACAGCGGCTCGCCGCTGGGTCTGATCGCCGGCGTCGCGATCGGCGTTGCCGTGGTCGCGGGCATCGGTTGGTACATGTATTCAAGCGGCGCACTGACCGGTAGCGGCACAGGAACGGGCGGCGGACCGCAGCTCGTGCAGGCCGATCCCGACCCTTATAAAGTCAAACCGGCCAGCCCGGGCGGCATGAAAGTCGAGAACCAGGACAAATTGGTTTACGAGCGCGTCGCCAAGGGCGAGGCGCCGCCCCGTGTTGAAAACCTGCTTCCGGCGCCCGAAGAACCAAAGGCCCCGCCCAAACCGGTCGCGCCCCCGCCTGAAGCCGCCAAGCCTGAGCCGGCGCCCGCGGAAACCGCGAAGGCCGAGCCCGGCAAGCCCGAAGTGCTAAGCGAAGCGGGCAAACCCGACGCGGCGAAGACCGAAGCGGCCAAACCTGAAGCACCTAAGCCTGAAGCGGCGAAGCCAGAGCCGGCTAAGCCCGAGCCGGCGAAAGAAGTCGCGAAAGCCGAACCTGCGAAACCGGCCGCGCCCGCCAAGCCAGAGCAAGACGATCTTGCCGCGGCCGTCATGGCCGCAACCGGCGGACGCGAAGCCGCGACCGGGCCGCTCACCGCCAAACCGGCGGCGCCCGCCGCGTCCGAAGCCCAAGTCGCAGCCGCCCCTCCAGCCCCTGCGCCTGCGACGCCGCCGGCGGCGCCGGCTGCTGCGCCCGCTGCCACACCGGCTGCCCCCTCGGCCGCGGCTGCCGGCGGATTCCAAATCCAGCTCGCGTCTGCGCGCTCCGAACAGGGCGCCATGGGGGAGTGGAGCCGGATCGTCGGGAAGAATAGGGATGCGCTCGGCGGCCTGACACCGTCGGTCGCGCGCGTGGATCTGGGCGAGAAGGGGGTGTTTTTCCGCCTTCGCGCCGGACCGCTCCCCGACCGGGCCGCGGCGGAATCTCTGTGCGCTACGCTGAGCGCCCAGAACGTCGGCTGCATCGTCGTTCGGCCGTAACGGATGGTCCAGGCTTCCTTAGCGGCGCCCAGCGCCGCCATTTACGGCATGCTGGGTCTCGTCCTCAGCGACAGCGAGCGCGCGTTCTTCCAGCGCGTCCGGCCGCTCGGCTACATTCTCTTCGCGCGCAACGTTGAAGACCCGGCGCAAGTCCTTGCACTCGTGAGTGATTTGCGTGCCCTGACGCCCGGCTATGATCCTGTGGTCCTCATCGACCAGGAAGGCGGCCGGGTCCAGCGTCTGAAACCGCCGCACTGGCGTCACGCCCCCGCCGGATGGGCGTTCGCGACGCTTTATGAACGCGATCCTGATCGCGCGGCCCGCCTCCTGCGGTCCAACTTCCAGCTCATCGGCGAGGAGTTGCGCGCGCTCGGCATCGATGTCGACTGCGCGCCGGTGATGGACGTCCCCGTCCCGGGCTCCCACGATGTGATCGGTGACCGCGCCTACGGGACCGACCCGAGCACCGTCGCCGAACTTGCGCGTCAGGTGTGCGAAGGACTGATCGATGCCGGCGTCGTTCCGGTGATCAAACATATCCCGGGCCACGGCCGCGCCATGAGCGACAGTCATAAAGAACTGCCCCGGGTCGACGCCGATCTTGCGACCTTGCGCGCCACCGACTTCGCGCCGTTCCGCGCGTTCTGCCAGTCATCCGACCGGCCGTTGGCTTTCGGCATGACCGCCCACGTCGTTTACAGCGCCATCGATCCCAACCTTCCGTCCACCACCTCGCGCACAATGATCGAAGATATCATCCGCGGTGAGATCGGCTTTGCCGGCCTCCTCATGTCGGACGATCTCGGCATGAAGGCGCTCAGCGGTCCGTTCGACGAACGCGCGGCCAGGTCGCTCGCGGCCGGGTGCGACGTCGTCCTGCATTGCGACGGCAACATGGAAGAGATGGAAGCCGTCGCGCGCGGCGCTGGCCCGCTCGGCGAACGCGGCCTGAAGGCTTTCGCTGACACGGCGACCATTCGACGCCGGCCGCGCGTGGCCATCGGCAATATGCTGGCCGCCGATTTTGCGATCATGGACGGCCTGCGCCGTGGCCCGGGCCATGGATAGCGACATGCTCACGAAGATCGCCATTGTGGTCGCCTTCGCGATCCCGGCGATCCTTGCGATTACCCTGCATGAGGCCGCGCACGGCTACGCCGCGCTCTGGCGGGGCGATCCGACGGCCAAGGAAGCCGGCCGTCTGTCCCTCAATCCGGTCCGCCACGTCGACCTGGTTGGCACCATTCTCCTGCCGGGTTTCCTGATCGCCAGCGGTGCCCCGTTCCTTTTCGGCTGGGCAAAACCGGTGCCGGTGGATTTCGGGCGCCTGCGAAATCCGCGCCGCGACATGGTTCTGGTGGCGATCGCCGGCCCGGGCACGAATCTCTTCCTCGCCATTGTCTCGGCCCTGCTTATCCACTTGGCGCTGCAGGCCCCTCAGCCGTCCCAACAGTGGTTTGTCGACATGCTCATCCAAAGCATGCGATTTAATGTGATTTTGGGCCTGTTTAATATGATTCCGCTGCCGCCGATGGATGGGGGGCGTGTCGCTGTTGGATTGTTGCCGCTTCCGGCCGCCCGGGCCTTGGCGCGCCTGGAAAACTACGGCATGTTCATCCTTCTCGGCGTCCTGGTCGTCCTGCCCTGGGTGGGCTCGTATCTTGGCGTCGACCTGAACATCCTCTCGTGGACCATCCTTCCGCTCACTGATGCCGTGGTGAATTGGATCGCGGCCGCGGCGGGACTCACTGGTTAAAGAGCAGGCTGGTTAAAGAGCACTATGTCCGACACGCCCACCGAACTCCCGGAATTTGAGGAAGACCTCGGTCCGTCCGATTCCGCCGATCCGCTGTCGCAGCTGGTCCTGACCCTGGGCGCCTTTGAAGGCCCCATTGACGTTCTGCTTGTGCTCGCGCGCGACCAGAAGGTCGATCTCATGCACATTTCCATCCTCGCGCTGGCCGAACAGTATCTTTTGTTCGTCGAAACAGCCCGTGAGCACCAGCTTGAGTTGGCCGCCGACTATCTTGTCATGGCCGCGTGGCTCGCCTACCTGAAGTCCAAACTCCTCCTGCCCAAGGAAGACACCGGCGCCGAGCCCAGCGCCGAAGAGATGGCCGAAGCGCTCAAATTCCAGATGCGCCGCCTCGAGGCGATGCAGGAAGCGGGGCGTAAGCTGTTCGAACTTCCACGGCGGGGCATCGATTTTTATGGCCGCGGCTTGTCGGAAGGCCTGCCGATCACCTACCGGACGGTCTACGACGTCACGCTTTATGACCTTTTGCGCGCCTACGGGTCGCAGCACCGGGAAAAAAATATCAAGGCGCTCGAGATCGAACCGTTCGATCTCTATTCCATCGACGAAGCCATCGCGCGCTTGCGCGAGATCCTGCCTGGCGTCCCGGACTGGACCGACCTCAAAGTCTTCTTGCCCCAGAACGAGCGCCGGCCTCTGATGCGCCGCTCTGCGATTTCCACCA
>CANJEU010000323.1 GCA_947473445.1 Fidelibacterota bacterium
GAGTGACGACCGGCGTTCATTGCTTCGAGCGTCTCTTCCTTCATCCCTGGAAATCTGCTCATGAGCGAATTCTGCTCATGAAGCTTTTTGACCTCGACCAATAGCTCACGCAGGTCGGGCAGCAGACTGTCATAAACGCGCTGATAGTATGAGATCGCGAGGATAATCTCGCTAAGCTTCGAGATATAGACGACGATCTCGGTCGGTTCGATGCGCAGCTTTGCGGCAATTTCGATCAGATTTTTGAGGACAGCGCCGCGGTTGGACGTATCCTCAAGAATGCTCGACAGCGACGAGCGGCCGGTGACCTTTACGTCGGTTCCCTCGAGGATAGCTTTCAACAGTCCGCGAGAGTAATTGTTCATATACCCTTGAAGCCGTTCCTGCTCCTTGGCGCCGAGCTGTATCTGCTCGAGCTCGGCGTCGGTCAAATAGTCGTTGAGCGCGGTGCGGACGGAATAGACATCAAAACTTCTGGCGCTCATCAGCGAGACAAGACGTTGCCGGTCATGGGTATTGAGCCCAAGCTCGGTCATAACTTCTGTGGCAGTGCGTACACCGATGCCAACGCCTTCTGCATTGAACATGTCCACGACGGGTTTCAAGTCGTGCAACAGGACGATCTTCGAGCGGCTCAACGTCTTACTGTCAAAAATTGGCCACTTGTCGAGCGGCAGCTCAAAAAAAATGTCGATTGGTTGGGGAATACCCGGCATCGAAATCTGGACCTAGTGCGGCGTCAGGACGACCGCTACATCATTTGCCAATTCGAACCATCATATCAGATATTTAAAAGCCCTTTTGGAAAGTTTGCGAGCCGCCGAAAGGCATATTGACCAGGGGTGCGCTGCGGGCCACTGTGGTTATCCGTTTGCGCAAAAGCGGCCTCGCATGAAAGGCTTCTGGGGAACGTTGGGGATGTCGGCCGTCGCAAATACTGCCACCACAGCGCCGGCCACTCATAACGAGGCGCTCATCCAGCGCCTCGCACAGCTCAGCGCCGAATTTGGCGAGAGCCTGGTGGCAAAAGTCGATGAGATCCGCCGAATCTGGGCGTTAATACCTTCGGCCCCATCGGCCGAGGAAACCCTCACCGCCCTCGTTAAGATCCATGACATCGTTCACACGCTCGCGGGCGCCGGCAAGAGCTTCGGCTTTCCGCAAGTCAGCACCGCCGCCGCGCCGCTGGACGGGCTTTTCCGCCTGGTGACCGAGCAGTCCGGCAGCGGATACCCCGAGCACCTGACTCATGAAGAGATCGCGCAGATCGAGACCCTGATCCAAGCGCTCGAGGATGCGGCCGCCGCCCCCGGCCAGGCTATCGACCTTGACGATATGGCGACGGCGCCGACGGCGAGCCAAATTCCGCAGCGATCAACGTTCGTGCTTGTTCTTGGAGGCGCGAACCCCACGGACGACAATGATCTCGTGGCGGCGTTGGAAAGCTACGGCTACCGCGCGCAGATCATCCGAACGCCGGGCGAAATCCCAAATGAGCTGTCCCGCGGAGAACGCGGCATCGTGATCGCGGATGTCTCGGCCGGTGACGCCCATATCGCCGCCCTGCGCCGCAGTATGACCATCGCGCATCTACCCCTTCTCTTGTGTTCGAGTCAGACGGGATTTGCCGATCGCTTGAGCGCCGTGCGCCACGGCGCCGCGGCCTTTATCGTGAAGCCCTTCGAGCGCGAGAAACTCGTGGAATCGATTTCGGCCCTCGAGGAAAACGACTACGAACGCCTGTTCCGCGTGGTCATTGCCGAGGACGACGATCCACTGTCCTCGTTCTACCAGACAACGTTGGAGCACGCGGGCATGGAGACACGCGTCATCCGCCGCCCTTCCAAGTTGCTCGATACTCTATCGGGATTCGATCCCGACATTATCGTGATGGACTTGTATATGCCCGAGTGCACGGGCCTTGATCTGGCGCAGATCGTACGCCAATTCCCAGCGTATACGACTATTCCCATCCTTTTCCTGTCGACGGAATCGCGGCTCGACCTTCAACTGCGCGCTCGCCATCTTGGGGCCGATGACTTCCTGCCGAAACCGCTCCAGCCGGGTCAATTGATCTCTGCGGTCATGAGCCGGGCGAAACGATACCGGGAGCTGAAAAAACTCACCGACCGCGACAGCCTCACGGGCCTGCTCAACCACACCAATATTCTGCGCAACCTCGAGCGTGAAGTCAGCGTCGCCGGCCGCACTCAAAATCCGGTTTCGTTTGCGATGATCGACATCGATTACTTCAAGTCAGTCAATGACACCTACGGCCACGCTGTGGGCGACCAAGTGATCCTTCGCGTCACACACCTCGTGCGCAATCGCTTGCGGCAAGTCGATTACGTGGGCCGGTACGGCGGCGAGGAATTCGCGGTCGTCATGCCAAACACCGATGCCGCCGCCGCGAAGGAAGTCATGGACAAGCTGCGTGAAGCGGCGAGCGAGATCGAACATGAGTCCGACGCCGGAGCGTTTCACGTGACGTTCAGCTGCGGTATTGCAACCTATCCCGGCGCGAAGACCGTCCTCGATCTGACGCAGGCCGCCGACGATGCCCTCTATAAGGCGAAGCGGAGCGGACGAAATCAGGTGGTCATTGCCGGCGACGGCGGGCGTTAATAACACCGTGAATACGTTCTCATGAGTGATCCCTCTCCCCCGGCGCGTATCGACATCATCGAAAAGCGGACCGTTTTTCAGGGCTATTTCCGCATCGATTCTTACACGCTGCGCCACGGGCTGTTCGAGGGTGGCTGGAGCGGGACGATGCAGCGTGAGGTTTTCGAGCGCGGTCATGCAGCCGCGCTATTGCCCTACAACCCCGTGCGGCGCGAATTCGTCATGTGCGAGCAATTCCGGGTGGGCGCTTACGCCGCGGGAATGGACCCGTGGCAGCTGGAGGTTGTGGCCGGCATTATCGAGGAAGGTGAATCGCCTGATGCCGTGGTGCGCCGCGAAACGGAAGAAGAAGCCGGACGTAGTGTCCTTGATCTCTGGCCGGTGCAGCGCTATCTCGCAAGTCCTGGCGGAACCTCAGAAACGGTCTATCTCTATCTTGGCCGTGTATCGTCCGAGGGCGCGGGCGGCTTCTTCGGACTGCCGGACGAGAACGAGCATATCCGGGTGAAGGTGATCGCCGAGGACGACCTGCGGCGCATGACGGACGCAGGCGAGCTCACAAACGCTGCAACCCTCATCCTGGCGCAATGGTTCTTCCTCAATCGAGACTGCATCCGCGCAGACTGGAAAGGCGAGTGAAATGAAAAATATCGAAGCAGGCGCGCTGGTGGAAACCGAATGGCTTGCCGACCGCCTGGCCGATCCGACGCTTCGGATTCTCGACGCCAGCTATTTCGTTCCCGGCGGGATCGAACCGGCACGCAAGCAGTACCTCGACGGTCACATCCTCGGGGCGATCTTTTTTGATATTAACGATGTGGCGGAACCCGGTGGCGCCAAGGAACACACGTTCCCGAGCGCGGAGGTCTTAGCCCGGAAGGTGAGCGCACTGGGCATCGGGAATGATCACCATATTGTTGTTTACGATCACC
>CANJEU010000324.1 GCA_947473445.1 Fidelibacterota bacterium
CGAACAGCAGTGGTACGAACTGCACGTGGCCGCGTGGTTGCACGATATCGGCAAAGTCACCACGCCCGAATATGTCGTCGACAAAGCCACCAAGCTGCAGACCATCTACGACCGCATTCATGAAGTGCGTGGCCGCTTTGAAATTTTGCGCCGCGACGCCGAAATCAAAATGCTCAAGGCCATCGCCAAGGGCAAAAACGCCCGCATCGAACGCAAGAAGTTCAAGGACAAGTGCGAGGGGCTGCAGAAGCAATGGGAGTTCATCGCCGAAAGCAATATCGGCGGCGAATTCATGTCGCAGGAAAAGCAGGACAAGGTGAAGGAGATCGCCAAGCAGAAGTGGTACCGCTACTTCGATCGCAAACTTGGCCTGTCGTGGACCGAAGCGAAATTGCTCGAAAAGGCGCCGCCGCCGCCCGAAGGCTGGGAACAGCTGCTGGCCGATCTGCCCGAACATAGCGAGGCGGAATATAACCTCGGCGAAGTGCTCAACATGTGCATCATGCGCGGCACGCTGAACGATGACGAGCGCCGCAAGATCAACGATCACATCGTGCTCACCATCGAAATGCTCAACGAGATGCCCTTCCCCAAGCACCTCAAGAAGGTGCCCGAATACGCCGGCGGCCATCACGAGAAGACCGACGGCACGGGTTATCCCAACAAGCTGCGCGGCGATCAGATGTCATGGCCGGCGAAGATGATGGGCATCGCCGACATTTTCGAAGCCCTCACCGCGGCCGACCGTCCGTACAAGAAGGCCAAGACCCTCTCGGAAAGCCTCAAGATCTTGTCGTTCATGAAGAAGGACAAACACGTCGACCCGGACCTGTTCGACCTGTTCCTGCGCTCGGGTGCCTACCTCGAATACGCCGAGCAATTCCTGCGCCCCGAACAGATCGACAAAGTCGACATCAACCAATACCTCCAGCCACCCCAGCCAAAGCCCGCGCAAGCGGCGGAGTGACGCAAGAACGCGCTTCCGCGCCCGGCACTCTTTTCTCCCTCTCCCGCAAGCGGGAGAGGGCTGGGGTGAGGGCCTTCCTTTTTGTTTTCACGTCATCCTGGGCGCAGCCCAGGATCCAGAGCCCCAAACACCCATCTGCATTCCGCACCCCGCGATGGGCCCATCGCGCCTGGCTGCGCCCAGGGTGACGACCTGTGTGGGCTGCTCGCATTCCCCCGCGACTCGCCCCACGCACATTCCCGATTTTTTGAATCATTAAATTTGCACACCGCGCAAAGATCGCTCGACGAAAAATCGCGTCCGGGCGCATCCTTGTCCGGCGTGCTCTTTGACATCGTGAATGCGACGTTGCCTGCGCAATGGCCATATATCCGTGCGTCTTCTGCGGAGAGATGCAGCACAGTGCAGCGTGACTGCAGCGCGAGATAAAATGCGGTCCAACCTCTTGTTCCAGCTTTGATATCGCCGGATTTGCAGCGTGCAGCGTGCAGCGTAGCGAACATTACAATGATCGTTCGACGTGTTGCCGGTCAGAGCCGCATCACCAAAGGGAAAACGTCGCACGTCTGCCCAGCGGCGCTTACTCCGGGCACACCAGTTCCTTGGGATTATTGACGTAGCGGATGCACGCCGGTTTGTGGCCGAAGAACTCCGCCTCCACCCAGCGCGGCACGCGGTAGGTCAGCGTGTTGATCAGCAGCGCCGCCAGCACGATCAGGCCGAAGTCGCGGTTGGCCTTGAAGCGCTTCAGGCAGTTCAAGGGCGCGTCGATTTTGAGCGTGACGATTTGCCACACGAGATGCAGCGCCGCCGCGCCCATCAGAACTTTCGGCCACACGCCCACCATCAGCGGCCACGAGGCCGTCAGCAGCAGGCCGAAGGCAAGCGCGTAGAACAGGGCGAGGAATGGCTTGGTGCGCGTGCCCAGCGCGAGCGCCGAGGACTTCACGCCGATCAGCGCGTCGTCGTCCTTGTCCTGATGGGCGTAGATCGTGTCGTAGCCCAAGGTCCAGAAAAAGCCGGCGGCATAAAGGATCAGCGCGTCGCGTTGAATATTCCCATGCGCCGCCGCCCATCCCAGCAGCGCGCCCCAATTGAAGGTCAGGCCCAGCCACGCCTGCGGCCAGTACGTCACCCGCTTCATGAAGGGATAAACGGCGACCAGCACCAGCGAGGCCGCGCCCACGCCAATGGCCACCCAATTGAACTGCAGCAGGATGATAAGCCCGCCCAGCAATTGCAGCCCGAGGAAGATGATCGCCGCGCGCACGCTGACTTCGCCGGCGGGAATAGGCCGCGTGCGGGTGCGCGCCACCTTGGCGTCGATGTCCCGGTCGACGATGTCGTTGATGGTGCAGCCCGCGCCGCGCATCAGCACCGCGCCCACCAGGAACAGGATCATCAGCGTCGTATTGGGCTCGCCGCGCCCAGCCAGCGTGATGGCCCACCAACCCGGAATCAGCAAAAGCCAAAATCCGATCGGCCGGTCGAGGCGCATCAGGCGCGCATAGGGCCGCAGCGGCCGCGGCAGCAGGCGATCGATCCAGCTTCCGTGCACGATATCGGGAGTTGAGACAGCAGGGCTCATGGGGCGCTACACTAGTGTCGAGATTCCAAAGTTCAACCCGGTATTGTTCGCGTCCCATCATGTCAGCCGCCGCCCCCAAAATTAGATTGTTCGTCGACGGCGCGCTCAGCCCCGGCGCCTCGGTCGCCGCGACGGACGCGCAGGCCCACTATCTGCTCCATGTCATGCGGCGCGCGCCCTCCGATCCGGTCGCGCTTTTTAATGGCCGCGATGGCGAGTGGCGCGCGGTGGTGCAGACGCCGTCCAAGCGTCACGTGGTGTTCGAAGTGCAAGACCAACTGCGCGCGCAAAGCGGCACGCCCGATCTGTGGCTGGCCTTCGCGCCGGTGAAACGCATCGATGTGGTGGTCGAGAAGGCCACCGAACTCGGCGTCTCGGCGCTGCTGCCGGTGATGACGCGCCATACCGATGTCAGCCGCATCAATTTCGATCGCCTGCGGGCCACCACCATCGAGGCGGCCGAGCAGTGCGAACGGCTATCGGTGCCCGTCATTCAGCCGGCGCAGAACTTCGATCCCTTCCTTGCCCAGTGGCCCCAGGCGCGCCGGCTTTTCTATTTGGACGAGACAGGCGGGGGTGCGCCCATTGCAACCGCGTTACAGGACGAAGTCACAAATTCGTGCGGGTTCCTGGTGGGGCCCGAGGGCGGCTTTGCCCAATCCGAGCTTGACGCTCTCGCCCTTCTACCGTCTGCTAGGGGGATCAGTCTTGGACCGCGCATTCTTCGCGCGGAGACAGCCGCTTTGGCGGCGTTGGCCTGCTGGCAGGCTCTAAGCGGCGATTGGCGAGCCGGCTTGGGAGGGCTGGCGAATCAATCTTTAATACCTTAAATACCCGCAACACCCGGGAAGCCGGCTGCGCGCTGCTCCCGCGCTGGCCCGTAAAAGGCGCTTTAGTCGATGACGTCGTTCCGTTCCGAAAAGTCCGATCCGATCACGTCCAAGGACATGTTGATCGAGACGTTGTCCTCGGGCTCCAAGCCCAAAG
>CANJEU010000325.1 GCA_947473445.1 Fidelibacterota bacterium
CGCGGTTGGCGACAAAATGCTGCAGATAGCCTGTAAAGCCGCTGCGCAGCTTTAGGACGTAATAATCCCCGGCCGATCCGGCGAGCATGCTTAGGCGGGATTCGATAAACCCGGAGTCGAAGGCGAACTGGGCATTCGCCGCGATGAGGTCGGTCGTCAAGGTCGCGAGCAAGGTTCCGTCGCGGGCGTCGAAAACATCAATCATCGCCGCCGAATCTTGCGCGCCGGTATTGTTTACAATGACGGTACTACCGTAGCCGCTCGCGGCAAGAGCTGTCGCGTGTACACCGATGAGCGTCGCGCCGTCGACCGTCGTGGCCGCGTTGCAGGTGCTGAAATTGGCGAGGGCGCTGCCGGGCCCGCGCCCCACCAGATGCTGGAAGAAGCCGTCGATCTCCGACGTGATCGTGGCGGTGTAGATGCTTTGGGGTACGGCATTCGTCTCAGCTTCGATCGTGGCGACAGGCACCTGTACTTGCGCGCCGGGGGCGACCGGCGGGCTCGTCCATTGCGCCAGGACCGAGCCGGTGGATGGATCACGCAGTGCCACCGTAACCGGGCCAGGCGCGGTCCCGGCATTATAGAAACGCAAGACCGATTGCGCGCCGACATTGCCGCCGGAATAGACACTGGCGGTATAGAGCGGGCTTGGGATCGTATTTTGCGCATAGCCGTTGATGGCGCAGGCGGTGTTCATATCGGAAAGAACGCCGCCGCGCCGGCTTTCGAGCACGTGCTGCAAGTAGGCGCCGCCGAGCGGTGCGAAATTGCCTCTGACGGAAACGCGCGAATTCTCCGGTGCGGCGGCGTAGTTCAAGCGGGTCTGCACAGTGGAGAATGGGATGCTTGCCGACGACATCGATGCCGGCGACGCATTGTTGGCGGTCGGTGGATAGAACGTCCCGAGAGCAACGCCGGTGTCGGCGGCAGACGGTGAGGCGCCATTGGAGACCGCAAGTACGGTTGGATTATTGAAGAGCACCGTGGACGGAAAATCTTCGAAAGCCGAGGAATAGACATAAGGGAGCACGGCAGGGTTGGCCGTCAGGCCGCCAGAGCACGAGCTCGCGTTCGTGATGGCGACGGAAGCGCGATCGAACAGGATATGCTGCATGTAGCCGCTCATGGTGCTTTCCGGCTCGATCCGCACGCCCCATACGCGCGGTTTCACGAACGGCGCTGTGGCTGCATTCTCAAGATCATTGATCTGGAATTGGCGCGAGCCGCGCGCCGGGAGCGCGGGGCTCGTCCACCGGGCTACGGTCGCACCGGTATCGCCATTAAACAGCGATACGGTCACCGTGCCGGCCACCGGGCTTTCATTGTGGAAGATCAGGTAGGACTCGGTTGTGTCGATGAACGAGGGATGGATTCCCCCTAGGCGCGGGCGGCGCACGGATTCAAAGATGCCAGCCGGCAGCACCGTGATTGTGTATTCGATAGGCGCGGCGGCGAAGGTGCCGGCGTCGCCCGCCTGCGTCATCGAGATAACGCAGTGTCCGGGCCGTCGCCACGTCACCGTCGTGCCCGCTAAGGAACAGACTTTCGGCTGCCGCGACGTAATGGTCACCGGCAGGCCCGAGCTCGCCGTGGCGACGATGGTCGCGCTCGATCCCTCGTTCACGATGGCTGAGGGCGCGAGACCAGCGACGGTAATCGTTTGGTTTACAGCCCCGCCCGTGAGGGAAACCAGCTCGGGCTCTTGCGGGGTTGGACGGCCCAGGCAGAAGAACACCGGATTGGCGAGCCGGTACTCGCGGCTGTAGATCAGTTGTTCACGCGATTGGATTCCGCGCGCGCGGAAAGCCTCGAACGCCTCATCCGTCAGCGTTTCGAAATATGAGATGAGGTGGTTGCCGCGCGGTGTGCGCACAAAAACGGCAATATCGGACCATGTTTGTGAACCGGTGTGATTGCCGATCAGCTGGCCGGCATCCACATGGTCGCCGACCGCATAGGCTTGGTTCAGCGCGACGTGGAAGATGGTGAAGGCGAACGCGGGATATTCGTCGGGCTCGATCTGAATTTGGGTTCCGCCGATCGGCTCGTCGAACATGCGAATGATCTTGCCGCTCACCGGGGCGTAAATCTTCACCGTGGCGTCGGGCGCGATGAAGTAATGCTTCATCGACGAACAGGCTTCGAAGCGATTGTCGGGCGGCCCCCTATAGGCGCCGAGGCCGAACTGAGAACTGTCCGAATATTCGTGGCCGGCGTTCGAACGGAAGCGCGACAGTTGAGTGATCTTGGCGAGGTCGATGTAAACGGTGTTGACGAATCGCGGGATGCCCAAGGTGTCGATGTCGTAAGTGTGTCCGTTTGATTGGGCCTGCACCGGCGCGCCAAACAACAGGCCGCATACGAATATGACGACGGCCGCCACTAGAGACGACGTTGGCCGGGCGGGGCGGGGTTGGGACATGCTCTCAAAAATTGCTGTATTGGAACAGGCGCAAATCATAGGTAGCACAACCTTAGCAATTGTAAGCGCACTTTTGCTGCCACTAACCCATTGTTTTATTTGGATGTTTTGAGCTCCGCCCGGCACCGTTTCTCGAGATCTTCCGAAAAGAAGCCGACGCAGGGGTCGGCGTCGACCGCATCCTGCATCTCGGACGGGGTCATCCGGCGCCACTTCTGATCAAAGGCGGGGTCGATGATGACGCGGCATTCCACCCGCATGTAGGCGTTCGGGCGTGAGTCGCAGTCGGGGCGGGACGGGCTTTTCGGCGGATCGGCCGCGCCGGCCATGACCGGGGCCATGACCGGGGCCATCATCGGTGCGAAGACCGCGCCCAGGGCGAAGATGAAAAGGATGCTGCGCATCTTGCCAGACTAGGTGAGCCGCGGCGGACCGTCTTGGCGAAAGTAGCCACCGCGAAGGGACGCGGGAGGCGGCTTTAGGCGGCCGCGGTTTCCCAATCGACGATCTGGAAGCCATGGGCGCGCGCCATGCGGTGGAAACGCACGTTCGGATTGACCGCAACGCCTTCATCGGCCCAGCGCAGCAAATCGACGTCCGAGTGGTGATCGCTATAGGCGATCACGCGGGGCCGCGGGATGGTCGCGGCAACGTAATCCTGAACCGCGTTGAACTTCACCTGACCGTAGCAATTGTCGCCGGCAAGCGCGGCCCGCAGGCGTCCGCGCTCGTCCCAGACCGACTTGGTGGAGATGAGGTGGTCGAACCCAAGCGTATCGGCGAAAACCTGCGCATAGAAATCGAAGCTGGCGGTGGCGAGGACAAGATGATGACCGGCGGCGCGGTGCTTTTTGATGGCCGCAAGCGCGCCCGGGCGCACATGGAACTCCAGGCACTTTTCAATATACGTGTCGGCCCAGGTGGCGACCTGGGCCCGCGAGGCGCCGACGATATTCACATCGAGCATGCGGGCTTTGACTTTGTCGCGCGAAATAAGGCCGAGCGCGAAAATGGCCGTCAGCCAGATGGCCATGGGCAGGCGCTCGAGGGTGCGCTGGCGCGCAGGCACGCAGTGCATCAAAAACGGCGTATAGGTGCCCATGCGGGTGATGGTGC
>CANJEU010000326.1 GCA_947473445.1 Fidelibacterota bacterium
GCGTCTGCCGTCCTGACATATGCCGCTTTGGACGTTGCCCGAGCCCTGAAGAAATCTTAGGAAAATCAAGGTATTAATCCCTATCTACGCGGGGCGGTGCTACGTAAACTCCCTTACAGTCCGCTGCGGTCCGATAGGATAGATTGGGGTGTTGATTTCACGATTTTTCCAAGCCCCCATGTCGCAAGGCGAATTCATCTTCGTTCTGATTGCGGTGCTGCTGCTCCTGGTCGGGCTCGCTGGCATATTGGTATCGCAGATCGGCAAGCGTAAGACCTCCGACGACGCCTTTCCCCAATTGCAGCACACCATCGCGATCCCGGGCGTTGCCACCTGGTCGATCGAGCTAGCGACCGGAGTGCTGACAACCTCTGCCGCTTTTGCAGAAATGCTCGGGCTGGACCCTGCGGCCGATACGCTTGACCACTTGTTGCATGCGCAGTTGTGCCATCCTGAAGATCGCGCCGGTTACCACGCCGCCATCGCTGCGCGCGCTGGCGAATTCGAGTACCGGATTCGTCATGCGCGTGGCCACTACCTTTGGATTCACTGCCGCAGCGGCGTCGTGCAGGGCAAGGCACAAGGGGCTTCGCGTCTCGCCGGCGCCGCTATCGATATTACGCTGCGCCGCAACGCCGATCTTGAACTCTTGCGCGTCCATGAATCCTTGCGGCTCGCGATGGAGGCGTCACAAGCGGGGCACTTCGATATCGAGATGCGATCCGACGCGGCCTATTGGTCGCCGCGCGCATTGGAAATTCTCGGCCGAGCGGCGGCGCTGCCGATAACCACTGCGATCTTGCCCACGCTCGTGCACCCCGACGATCTGACCGAGTTTTTGGCCGAGCGTGAGGACTTCCGCATGTCCGGCCGTCCCCTCGACATGGAACTGCGGCTGCGCCACGAGGCCGGCCACTACATTTGGGTCCATATGCGCGCGACCGTGCAGGGAAGCGGTTCCGGGCCCGCCGGACGTGTGATCGGTCTTATTCGCGATATTTCACAGCGTCGCAGCGCCGAGCAGGCCAGGGTGAGCGGCGAGAAGAAGTATCGCGATTTGATCGAAGGATCGATCCAGGCGATTCTGATCATCGATCGAGACGTTCCGGTTTTCTGCAACCGCGCGTGCGCCCAGATGTTCGGCTACGACTCCCCGCAGAACATGCTGATGGGCGGGAGTATCCTTCCGCACTTCATGCCCGAGCTGAAAGCCACGTTCGACCAGTTGTGGGAATCCTTGATGCGGGGCGACAACGACGGAATCGTGCGCCGCCGCAAGCTCCTAGATCGGCAGGGACGTCCCTTCGAAGTCGAACTGGTCGGCCGTCGTATCCAGTGGGACGGCAAGTCCGCCTGGCAGGCAACGATGTTCGACATTACCCAGCGGAGCCGCTTCGAGCAGGAACTTCGCGAGAGTGAGGAACGCTTCCGACTCCTCGCCGATAACTCGTCCGATGTCATCATCGTTTACGACAGCGCCGGCATCGTCAGCTATGTTTCCCCTTCGGTTGAGCGCGTGTCGGGTTATTCAGCGGCGGAAATTGTCGGCCGCACCGGATTCGAACTCATGCACCCGGACGACGTTCCGGCCGTCAAACGCCGCCGCGAAAATATTCGCAACGGAACGCAAGATGCGAGCGGTGTGCTGCGCTGGCGCGCGATCCATCGCGACGGGGGCGTTCGCTGGATTGAAACGACCAACGCCATCCTGCCGTCAAAAAACGGCGGCCCGCCGGAACTGGTGAGCGCTTTGCGCGAGATTACCGAACGCGTCGAGCGCGAGAATGAATTGAGCGCTGCGCATCAACGTCTAGAGATTCAAGCCAAAGACCTTGCCGATCTTGCGCAGAGCCTGGAAGCCGAGCGTGAGCGCGCTGAACAGGCGAATGCGGCGAAATCCCAATTTCTTGCGATGATGAGCCACGAGCTTCGTACGCCCATGACAGGTGTGCTTGGCATGGCCGACTTGTTGCGTCTTACGAAATTGGACGAAGAACAGCGCGATCTGACGCTCCAGCTGACGCGGTCCGCTCGCATGCTGCTGGACCTCCTGAACGATATACTCGACTTTTCGAAGGTGGAAGCGGGCCAGCTGCAAATCGAAAGCACGCCGTTCCGACTTTCCGACATCGTCGCGGACGTTCACAACCTATTTGTATCAACCGCCGTGGAAAAACGCGTCATCCTCCACTCGAACCTGCCGGTGGATTATTGTGACAATGTTGTGGGCGATCCCAAGCGCACGCGCCAGGTTCTAGCCAACCTCGTAAATAATGCCATTAAGTTCACTGAAAAGGGCTCGATCTGTGTTGCCATGTCGCAGACCCGGACGGCCGATGATCTCACCGTGAGTTTTGCCGTTACCGACAGCGGCATCGGCATTGCCCCTGAAGATATAGCCCGACTGTTTGCGCCGTTTATTCAGGCCGACATTTCGACCTCGCGCAAATTCGGAGGAACGGGCCTAGGCCTGGCGATCTGCAAACGGCTGGTCGAAGCCATGGGCGGAGCGATCGAGGTCACGAGCGTTCCTGGTCAAGGCTCGTGTTTCAAGTTCTCGGTGCGCGTCCACAGGGCGTCTGCCGAAGAGGCGCAAAGACACTCCTCGGACGCCCGGCGCTACGAGAATGCCCCGCTACAGGTCGTGCCCCGGCGTATACTTCTCGCCGAAGACAATGAAACAAGCCGGTTTCTCATCGCGACGATGTTACGGCGCCGTGGCCACAGTGTTGAAGCCGTCACCGATGGGTTGAAGGCGTGTGAAGCCGTCATGACTGGTCCCTTCGATATTGTGCTTATGGACATGCAGATGCCCGTGATGGACGGGCCCGAGGCCACACGCGAGATCCGCAAGTTGTCGGGGCCGCGCGGTTCAATCCCGATCATTGCATTGACTGCCGACGTCATAGCCGATCATCGCAAGATTTATCTGCAGGCCGGTGTGAACGCCGTGGTGGGAAAGCCCGTGAATTGGGTTGAATTGGAGCACGAGATTGGACGACAACTGACTGGGGGCGCCGCGCTCGGTGAAAAGATTCAGCTGCCGGAGCCCGCCAGCGCCCCTCGCGGCGGAGAGCTCGTTGATGATGCGGCGCTCGCGGCACTGGGCGATGCGCTAGGCAACGATATCCTTGCGACGATGCTGGCAAGCTGCGCCGCGAACATCAGTCAGTACGCGCACGACTTGCATGTTGCCGTGGCCGCGGGCGACTTCGAGAAATCGCAGAGGGCCGCGCACGCCCTCAAGGGTCTTTGCGCCCAGTTCGGCGCGCCGCGTGTTGCGGCGCTGGCGCGATTTGTTGAAAACCATTTGCGGAGTCTCGATGAGATTCTGCCGTTGATGCCCGAGATAGAGGAGACCGTTGCGGCGACCACGGTCGCCTTTACGGCCCGTCGGCTGGCTCTGATTTCCCCGCCCAGCGCGAAGGCCGGCTGAATCCACTAAGCGAAATCGCCGGCGTTGGTCCCTTTTACCCGGTTGCGGCCCTCTGCTTTCGCCGCGTAAAGCTGCTGGTCGGCGAGTTCAAGAATGGTCGA
>CANJEU010000327.1 GCA_947473445.1 Fidelibacterota bacterium
ATTCGAGTTCAACACCAAGGCAAACCGCCTCGCTGTTGATGAGCACGCCGTCGCAATCGAAGATGACGGCCCGCATCATGGGCCGACTACTTCTTCATCTGCGCCATTTTGCCCAGGCGCAGACGCAAGGCGTTCAGCTTGATGAAGCCTTCAGCGTCGAACTGATTGTAAACCGAGTCTTCTTCGAAGGTGACGTAGTCCATGCGGTAGAGGCTGTTGGGCGACTTCCGGCCCACGACACTCGCCAGGCCCTTGAACAACTTCAGGCGCACGGTCCCATTCACGCGCAGCTGCGTCTGGTCGATGGCGGCCTGCAGCATCTCGCGCTCGGGGGCGAACCAGTACCCGGTGTAGACCAGCTTGGCGTAGCGCGGCATCAGCTCTTCTTTAAGGTGCATGGCTTCGCGGTCCAGCGTGATCGATTCGATCGCGCGGTGCGCCACGTGCAGCACGGTGCCGCCCGGGGTTTCATACACGCCGCGGCTCTTCATGCCGACGTAGCGGTTTTCCACGAGGTCGAGGCGGCCGACGCCATGACGCCCACCGATCTCATTCAATTTGGCTAGCAGATTGGCCGGCGAGAGTTTGACCCCGTTCACGGCCACCGCATCGCCCTTTTCGAATTCGATCTCGACATATTCGGGCGTGTTCGGCGCCTTTTCGGGCGAAACCGTCAGGCGGAACATCTCGTCGCTCGGCTCCGTCCACGGATCTTCCAGCGCTTTCCCCTCATAGGAAATATGCATGAGGTTCGCGTCCATCGAGTAGGGCGCTTCGCCGCGCTTGTCGGTCGGGATGGGAATTTGATGCTGTTCGGCATAGGCGATCAGGCTCGAACGCGAGGTCAGGTCCCATTCGCGCCAAGGCGCAATGACTTTGATGTCGGGCTTCAAGGCGTAAGCGGTCAGTTCGAAACGGACCTGGTCGTTGCCCTTGCCGGTTGCGCCGTGGGAGATGGTGTCGGCGCCGGTCTCGTTGGCAATCTCGACGAGTCTTTTTGCGATCAGCGGCCGGGCGATGGAGGTGCCCAGCAGGTAGACACCCTCATAGAGCGCATTGGCGCGGAACATGGGGAACACGAAGTCCCGCACGAATTCCTCTTTCAGATCTTCGATATAGATTTCTTTGATGCCCAGCAGCTCGGCCTTCTTGCGCGCGGGCTCCAGCTCTTCGCCTTGGCCGATGTCGGCGGTGAAGGTCACGACCTCGCAGTTTTTCTCCACCTGCAGCCAGCGCAGGATGATCGACGTGTCGAGACCGCCGGAATACGCGAGAACGACTTTTCTTGCTTTCGCCATCTTCAAATACGCCGTAATCTACGGGCTTAAATTCGGCGCGCAGTATAGGGCGCGAGCGCCGGTGGGCAAGGGATGGTTACGTGGCAAGTGATACAGAATTTCTAATTCCAAGGCGCGCGCTTCTGGCGGGCGCGGCAGCGGGCCTCGTGATGCCGGGATCCGGCGCGTGGGCCGCGGCGCCCTCCAATCCCTTCACGGATTTACAGAACGCCTTCGGCGGCCTCATCGGCGTCGGGGCCATCGATACCGGCAGCGGCAAATTTGTCGGTCACTGGCCCGACATGCGCTTTGCCATGTGCTCCACCTTCAAGTGGCTGCTGTCCGCCCAATGCCTTTCGCTTTCGGAAAAGGGCGAGCTCAAATTGGGCGAGCCCCTGAAACTCACCGAGGCCGACCTTCTCGAATATGCGCCCGCGGCAAAGGCCGCCCTGCCCAAGGGCGCCATGACGGTCGCGGAATGCTGCCAAGCGATGGTCGAGATCAGCGACAATACGGCGGCCAACCTTGTCCTGACCCGCATTGGGGGCCCGGCCGCTTTCACCGCCTTCTGCCGGTCCATTGGCGACGAGAAAACCCGCCTTGACCGCACCGAGCCCAGCCTCAACACCAATTTCGCCGGCGATCAGCGCGATACCACGACGCCCCGGGCCATGGCCGAGACGCTAAAAACCATCCTTGCCGGCGACGTGCTCTCCCGGCCCAGCCGCGACACGCTCATCGGCTGGATGGTCTCCTCCAAAACCGGGCTCGCGCGTTTAAGGGCCGGTCTGCCGAAGGACTGGAAAGCCGGCGACAAAACCGGCACCGGCGCGGGGGGCGCCATCAACGATGTCGCTATCGCCTGGCCGCCCGGGCGCGCGCCCATCGTCATCGCCGCGTACCTCTCGGGATCGCCCGCCGACACAGCGACGCTCAATGGCGCCCATGCGCAGATCGCGCGCATCGTGCTGGAGTTGCTGGCGAAGGCTTAGCGCGCGGCCTTCTTAAAGCGCGGCTTCTTTTTCCGCCCAGGTCTTCTGGGCCGCCGCGGCTTCCTGTTCGGCGCGCAGGCGCTGTTCCTTTGCCGACAGACGCTCGCTGTCGGTTTTCAGTTGGCCGCAGGCGGCCAGGATATCGCGGCCGCGCGGCGTGCGCACGGGCGCGCTGTAGCCGGCATCCCACAGGTGCTGCGCGAAGGCTTCCACCGTCTCGGCGTCGGAACATTCATACGGCGTGCCGGGCCACGGGTTGAAAGGGATCAGGTTGAACTTGCAGGGAATGTCTTTCACCAGCCTGATCAGCGCGCGCGCGTGCGCAGCGGTGTCGTTGATGCCCTTCAGCATCACATATTCGAAGGTGATGCGGCGCGCGTTGCTGGCACCGGGATAATCGCGGCAGGCCTGCATCAATTCCTTGAGCGGGTACTTCTTGTTGATCGGCATGATCATCGAACGCGTATCGTCGTCGGGCGCGTGCAGGGACACGGCAAGATTGACGCCCAGCTCCGCGCCGCAGCGGCGAATCTCGGGCACGACACCCGAGGTCGACAGCGTGATGCGCCGCTTGCCCACGGCGATGCCCTCGCCGTCCATGATGATCTTCAGCGCGATCGCGACGTTCTCGAAATTATAAAGCGGCTCGCCCATGCCCATCATTACGATGTTTGACAGCATGCGCCGCTCGTCGGTCGGGGTCGGCCATTCGCCGTATGAGTCGCGCGCCACCATGAACTGGCCGACGATCTCGGCCGGCGTCAGGTTGCGCACCAGGCGCTGCGTGCCCGTATGGCAGAAGCGGCAGGTCAGCGTGCAACCCACCTGCGATGAAATGCACACCGCGCCGCGGTCGTCCTCGGGGATGAAAACGGTTTCGGCCTTTTGACCGTCATCGAACTGCATCAGCCATTTGCGCGTGCGGTCGCTGGAAGTCTGTTCACGCGCGATGCCCGGCCGGTCCAGCACGAAGCGCGTTTCAAGGCGCGCGCGCAGGTCCTTCGAAAGATCGGACATTTGCGCGAAGTCCTTCGCGCCGCGATGATAGATCCAGTGAAACACCTGTTTGGCGCGGAACGGCTTTTCGCCCGCTTCCACCAGCACAGCCGTCAGCGCCTCGCGGGAAAGCCCGATGAGGTTCGTGCGCGTCTCTTGAAGCGGATGGCCGGAGTCAGGCGTCATAACGCGGGGAAGTAAGGCCAAACGCCGTTTCCAGCAAGGCCTCGCGAATTAACCCAGCATTTCTAATGCGTTAGGTGATGGC
>CANJEU010000328.1 GCA_947473445.1 Fidelibacterota bacterium
CCTCGGGATTGACCAGCGACCCCTTGGGCAAGATCAGTGTCGCCGAGCGGAACGTGCCTTCGTTGATCGGGATGTCGCCGCCAAGGAAGGAGGCGAGGCCCACGTATGTCAGCGAGTGCGAGTTGGCGAGCGGGCTGTTCTTGAAGCCGCGCATCTGCTTGTCGGTGCCGGTGTAGTCGATAGTGAGCTGGTCGCCGGCGATGGTGATGGTGACGTGGATATTGAACTTGCCGGGCCCGAAGCAGTCGTTGTCGGTGTATTCGTCGCCCACATAAACGCCATCGGGCAGCGCGGCGATGAGTTGGCGGAAGCGGACATCGGCGTGATCGAGCACGGCGTCAAAAATACCGGCGATCGCTTCGCGGCCCAGTTCATCGCCAAGAGCAACGATACGGTCGCCGCCGACGCGCGTTGCACCGATCATGGCTTGCAGGTCGCCGTCCAGAAGTTCGGGCGTGCGGCTATTGAGAAGGATGAGCTGCCACAGATCCTTGCGGATCTCGCCCTTGTCGACGACGCGCACAGGGGGAAGGCGCAGGCCTTCGTGGAAGATCTCGGTGGCGTCGCCGTTGTAGGTTCCCGGCGCGCCGCCGCCGATATCGGACTGGTGGGCACGATCGCACGCGAAGGCGACGAGATTGCCGGCAACGAACACGGGCGTGGCCATCACCCAATCGGGAAGGTGATTGCCGCCCGCGACATAGGGGTCGTTCATCAGGAAGGAATCGCCTTCGTTGATATCATCGCCGAAGGCTTTCAGCAGCGCGCGGATCGCAAAGCCCCCGCCCGCCGCATGGGCCGGCAGACCATCGGCCTGGCTGATGATGTGGCCGTCACGGCCGGTGATATAGCAGCTGAAGTCGTGGGCCTGGCTGAAGATCGGGCTCAGCGCGGTCTGGGACATGACCCAGCCCATATGCCGGCAGATGTGATCAAGCCGATTCTGGGTCAGCGCCATCAGAATGGGATCTGGCTTCTTCACATCAGTCGTCATGAGGGTCACCTCAACGCGATGAGATAGTTACCGGAACTGTCCACGGTCACCTGATCGTCGGGGCCAGCGTAAAGGGTCGTCGTATGTTCTTCAATGATGAGCGGGCCTTGCAGCACCTGACCGGCGCCGAGGGCGTCGCCGCGGTACACCGGGATGTCCTGCCATCCCCGGCGGCGATCA
The DNA here is from genome assembly GCA_947473445.1 of Fidelibacterota bacterium. Taxonomy (GTDB): domain Bacteria; phylum Pseudomonadota; class Alphaproteobacteria; order Rhodospirillales; family Rhodospirillaceae; genus SHVO01. The sequence continues at coordinate 1,175 of CANJEU010000328.1, forward strand.
AGGAACACGCGCCGCTTGGTCGCGGGCGCGGGGGCCGTGGCCACTTTTGCGTGCGAGGGCACCGCGAGGGGCGAGGCCGCGATGGTGGCGATGACGCGCAGGGCCGTAAAGCGGATCGGAGTGATGGGCTTGATATGACCGTAGAGACGACGGTGGTCGGCCTCGAACTGCGCCTTGAGCGTCGCCATCGTGTCCGTGCGTGGATCATAGTCTAGTTGCACCGACCGCATCTGGCCCTTGTACACAAGATCGACCACGCACCGTAGAACGGGGGCCGCGTCGCCCGCCTCGCCCTTCAATTCCTCGAGCGCTCCGGCGCTCAGCTCGGCGAAGATTTTCGGAAGTTGATCGAGTTCGGCTTCACCCAAAGGAGCGTCGAAGACTCTGTAAGCGTCGTGGCGGATGTCGCTGTCGAGCATACCCAGCGCGCAGAAAGCACCCGCATGGCGCGGGACATACACAGTCTTGCACCCAAGCGCGCGGCCGACGGTGGCGCCGTGCATGGGCCCCGCGCCGCCCGCGGCGATGAGCGTAAAGCGGGCGGGATCAAGGCCGCGTTTCACGCTGATCTCCTCGACCGCGTGCAGAAGGTTCTGTTCGAGAAGCTGCACCATCCCGATGGCGGCGTCTTGCTCATCGAGCTTCAGGGGCTTGCCGATCTTCTCGGCGCAGGCGGTGCGCGCTTTCTGTCCGTCGATCACCACCGATCCGTCGCCGATGGGGCCCTCGCGCATGCGCCCCAGCACGACCAACGCATCGGTGGTCGTCGCCTCGACGCCGCCGCGGCCATAAGCGGCGGGACCTGGCATCGCGCCCGCGCCCTGCGGGCCGCAGCGCATGAGTCCCGCCTCATCGACGCGCGCGATGGTGCCGCCGCCGGCGCCGACCGTGTGAATATCGATGGCCGGCATGGCGACGTGATAGCCGGCGATATTGAATCCGTCGACGATCTGCGCGCGGCCCGATTGCAGCATGCTGACGTCGCAGCTGGTGCCGCCGATTTCCATGCAGATGAGATTGTCGCTGCCGCACAGGCGGCCGTAATAGCGCATGGCGCCGATGCCCGCGGCGGGCCCGGAAAGACACAGCGCCACCGGCGCTTTGCTGACGCGGCTGAGACCAATGGCGCCGCCGTTGCTTTGGATCAGCGTCACCTCGCCCTTGAAGCCAAGCTCGCGCAGGCGCTGCCCGAGGGCCTCGAGATAGGTGACCACGCGCTTGCGGATGAACGCATCGATGACGGTCGTCGAGCCGCGTTCATACTCGCCCATGATCGGCGCGAGGCGCGAGGACAGTGACACCGCGAGCTGGGGGGCCGCCGCGCGGATGACTTGCGCGGCCTGTTCTTCGTGAACGCCGTTCACATAGGCGTTGATGAAACACACCGCAACGGTCTCGACACCTTCCTTGATGAACTCGGCCAGCGCGGCGCGGATATCGGCCTCGTCCAGCGGCGCGATTTCTTTTCCGTGGACGTCGATACGCCCATGGATGCCTTTGCGTAAGTAACGCGGCACCAGAGGTTCGGCGAACGGCGTGCGATGATCCCACGGGTTTTCACGAATGCCGCGGCGGATTTCGAGACTGTCGCGGAACCCATGGGTGCACAGCATGCCCACCTTGGCGCCCTTACGCTCAAGCACCGTGTTGGTGGCGACGGTCGAGCCGTGCACGAACCACCGGCAGTCGGCCAGCAATTGGCCCACCGAGACGCCGAGGCCGGCCGCCGCCGCGTGGACCGCGTCGAGCACGCCCTTGCTGGGATCGGACGGCACAGACGGAACCTTGAAGACGACGATGGCGCCACCGTCTTGTTCCACCACCAGGTCGGTAAAGGTTCCGCCTACGTCGACGCCGATGCGATTCATAGAGACTCCAACCGAACCATTGCTTGTGGCGCCACCCTCACCGCTAAGCGGAGCGAGGCGGTGAGGGTGCTGCGCGCGTTAGCCCTTGTAGGGAAACTTCGTGCTGCCGCCGCGGGTGACGGGCACGGTGTTTCCGTATTGGCGCTCGAGGCCAAGCGATTTGAAGTAGTCCTTGAGACGCGGAACGTTGGGATCGCGCATGCGCTGCTCGAAGTAGGGCAGCAAGGGCTTGAACCAATCGAAGATGCGGCGCAGCTCCTTTACCGGCTCTTCGGACACATCCACGCGCAGGTCGCAGCGCGACTGGCTTTGGTAGCCGAAGGTGAGAATGGAGGCGGACAACTGGCCTTCGGGCTGGCCGCCGGCGTCGCGTCCCGTTTCAATGGCGCGCATGAGACGTTCTTCGAGAATATCATCCTCATTGTCGTGGAAGCCTTCGGCGATGGCTTCGACCACTTGCGGGCCCGC
>CANJEU010000329.1 GCA_947473445.1 Fidelibacterota bacterium
ACTGATGACAGCGCTGCGAAAATGGCAAGCGGGGCCGCCTTCATCACGTAAGCCGTGATCTCGAGCATGATGTTGGCCACGCTATTGGCCAAGTCGGCGACGACCTTGCCGTGGTGTCCCTGATTCATGCAGGCGATGCCGACGAATGCCGAGAAGACCACGATCTGGAGGATCTCATTGTTCGCCATCGCCTCGAAGAACGAGCGCGGCACAAGGTGCGTGATGAACTCGCGCAGGTTCAGGGATGATGCTTGCGGCGCAGCCGTGGCGATGGCTTCGGGTAGCGCGAGGCCGAGGTTCTCGCCCGGAGCCAGCAGGTTCACCATCACGAGGCCGAGGAACAGCGACACGAGCGACGCGCCGATGAACCAGATGAAGGTCCGCGCGCCGATCCGTCCGAGGGTGGAAGCGTCGCCCATATGCGCAATGCCGACCACGAGGGTCGAGAAGACGAGGGGGCCGATGATCATCCGGATCAGGCGGATGAACACATCCGTGACGATGGAGAAGTAGCTCGCGACCTGTTTGGCCGTCTCGGGGTCGAGCTGATTGTGGCAGATAGCCCCAACAACAATCCCAGCCACCATCGCAATGATGATGGGGTTTGCGAATCTACGCATTATCCCCGTTCCCCCTCGAAACTTAGCCAAAACCCCCTAAGGGTTTCGAAACAATGGCATTTGCGGCCTTGCCGTGCACCCCTTTTAGGGTGACGCGTGTCCTTGGCGAATTATCCACAATGCAACCGCCCGCTTCTGCGGAACGTAGGGTTTCAGCGGAGCGGGGAGCGGGCGCTTGTGGTATGACGCCTTTTAGTTGTATAACGCCCACTCTGAGATGCAGTCTGGCCGACTACGCCTTTGTTTCGTCACGTTATGATGGAAAATGGTGACCAGTCGTCGCGGGCGCACAACTTCGGGACAGTCAGAACGTTGATCCTGCAATGCCGTGACTCTCTACTTTGGTTGCCTGGTTTTGCTAACCACAGCGAGAATCGCGTGATTGCTCCAAGGGCTGGAATATGACCGCGCTAACGATGGATGACGTCAAGCAGCTAAAGACCAACCCGTCGCCGGCGGTGCGGGCGGGGACGGCTGCCAAACTGGCCCAACATTTCAACGCGATCCCGTTCGCCCCGGCCGAGCTTGCGCTCGCCGAACAGATTTTCCGAATTATGGTCCGCGACGCCGAAGTGCGCGTGCGCGAGGCCCTCTCTGCCAACCTTCGCGCCAATCCGCGGCTGCCGCACGATGTCGCCGTCTCCTTGGCCCGCGATGTCGATTCCGTCGCGCTGCCCATTTTGAGCGCGTCTGACGTGCTGACAGCGGACGATTTGTTGCAGATCATCTCAAGCCAAGGCTCGTTGAGCCGCCTCGATGCCATTGCCGGCCGCAAGGAAGTGGACGCGCGCGTGTCGGACGCCATCGTCCAGAATGGTTCGGAAACGGTGGTCGCCAAATTGCTGGCGAACCCCGGCGCGGCCATCGCCGAGCCGACATTGCATAAGGTCGTCGACAAGTTTGGCCATAGCGAAGCCGTGCAGGCGCCGCTTGTCCATCGCAACGCGCTGCCGATTACGATCGCCGAACGCCTCGTCACCCGTGTGGCCGAGCACCTGCGTACGCATCTGCTTTCCCACCACAAGGTGTCGGCTGACATCGCCCTCGAACTGATTCTCCAGTCGCGCGAACGCGCAACCGTGGGTCTTGCCATGGGCGTGTCGGAAGAAAGCCTGAAGGCGCTCGTGTCGCAGCTTCAGGCCAATAATCGCCTTTCCGGCTCGCTCGTGGTGCGTGCGGTTTGCATGGGAAATCTGCGCTTTTTCGAACACGCGCTCGCCGCGCTTGCGGGGCTTCCGATCGACAATACGCGCCTGCTCATCCACGATCCGGGCGACAAAGGTCTTCGGACCGTATGGGCGAAAACTCGCCTGCCGGAAGGAAGCTATCCTGCTGTACACGCGGCGTTGACGGTCATCGCCCAGACCGAACTCGACGGCCGCGACCTTGATCCCGAGCGTTACTCGCGCCGCATCATCGAACGCATCCTCACGCAGTACGAAAGCGTCGGCATTCAGTTCGACAACGATGATCTGGAGTACCTGCTCGCAAAGGTTACCCAGATCCCCGCGGCGTCACTTTCGGTTCACTAGGCGCGCCTACCAGACACCGGTATTCGGCATTGAGGCCCATGGCTCTTGCCGGGGCAGGGCCGCGCCCTTTTGCAGAAGCTCGATCGAGATATTGTCCGGGGAGCGAATGAACGCCATACGGCCGTCGCGCGGCGGCCGGTTGATGACAACACCCTTGTCCATCAGGCCCTGGCAGAAGGCGTAGACGTCGTCGACTTCGTAAGCGAGATGTCCGAAGTTCCGCCCGCCTGTATAAACCTCCGGATCCCAGTTATAAGTCAGCTCCACCTGTGCGGATTCATTGCCTGGCGGGGCCAGAAAAACCAGCGTGAAGCGGCCCTTTTCACTCTCGGTCCGCCCCAGTTCCTTTAATCCCAATTTGCGAGCGTAAAAGTCCAAGGACGCCTCAAGGTCGCTGACGCGAACCATGGTGTGCAGGTACTTCATTGGGCGGCTCCTTCAGGCTGTGGTGCTTACAGGGGAATATCATGCGCGCCGTCACCTCTGAAGCAACCGGCTAACCCCTTGTTCGTTCATAGCTTGGCGGGGTTATCTTGGCACTCGATACACTACCATTGGTTGATGGCTCCCGGTATACTGTGGATGGCTATGGCGGGGTCTGCTGACGATGGGCGTTTCGAAAGACGCCCGGCGCGGAACAAGGATACTGGGGTGCTGAATAAGCTAAAGCGATGGGCCTTCACCGGGCCGCAGCACGGTGGTGCCGGCCGCGTTGGTGACGGTGACTTCATAACCCGAGAACAACGCCACCTGCAGATGGTCGCCCTCAAGTTCCACAAAGAAGTCGGTGCCGCGAATGCCGATGGTGGCGACGGGGGTGCGGATCGAAAAGGCGGCCGCCCCGCCGTTGTCTTCGATGGCCCCGGCGATGACGCGCGCGGTACCGGCGGCGAAGCGAAGCGCCGCATTGCCGCTTTTCTTTTCCGGCGCGTATACGAATTCATCGATGATCACTTCGGCATCGGGGCCGAGTGTCAGCTGCGTGTCGTCCGAGAAGGTGACGCGCAGTTTTCCGCCGGCGCCGGTTTCCAGGATGTCATTCTTGAAGATGGGATCGTTGAGCGCGAGATCATCCTCGGCATTGGTGCGCACCGCAACCGCGCTGCCGGTGAGGGCGGTCACGCCGCCCGCGCGGATCGCTTCTTGTGCGGAAACGGGGTCAAACGCTGCCAGGCCGGCCATGATGCCGCCAGCAATAATGGTGGGTTTTCCCCACGACTTGCGCATTGTTATCCCCCGCCGCAATCGCTACGTGCGAGGATTATAGGGCTTTCGCTGCGCCCAGCCCTTCACAAATTCTTCCAGGTCCGCATCCGGCGTTTTTGGAAGCACGATCTCGAAAACC
>CANJEU010000330.1 GCA_947473445.1 Fidelibacterota bacterium
ACCACCGAGGGCGGGCTCGATGCGGCCGGCGGTCACAATTATTTGTCACCGTTTGTCCGCGCCTTGAACGGAGCCGGCATTCGAGTTTCGCTGTTCATCGAGGCCGATCCCAGGCAGCTCGATGCGGCGAAAGCGATGGGCGCGCCGGTGATCGAACTGCACACGGGTTCTTACTGCGACGCGACCCCCGGGGCGTCTCGAGATGCCTATCTGAAACGTATCCAGGAGGCGGCCGCTCATGCCGCGCTCATTGGTCTGGAGTGCCACGCCGGTCACGGCCTGAGCTACGACACCGTCGGCCCGATCGCGGCGATTGGATCGCTCGCCGAACTCAATATCGGTCACTTCCTGGTGGGCGAGGCGATCTTTACTGGGTTTGCAGATGCCATCGGCCGCATGCGTCAGGCCATTGATGCGGCGAGGGCTGTATGATTGTCGGCATCGGCAATGACCTGATCGACATCCGCCGGATCGAGCAGACGCTGGCGCGCTTTGGTGACCGCTTCGTCGATCGGATTTATACCGAAGCGGAAAAGCGCAAAGCCGAACGTCGGAAAGGCGCCGGGAATGCCTACGCCGCGACGCTGGCCAAGCGGTATGCCGCCAAAGAGGCGGCGTCCAAAGCCCTGGGCACAGGGTTTCGCATGGGGGTGTTCTGGCGCGATCTGGGGGTTGTGAACGAGCCATCGGGAAAGCCCACGATCGTCATGACAGGGGGGGCGGCCCAGCGCCTTGCCGCGCTCATGCCCGCCGGCATGAGGCCTGAAATTGCCCTTACGATCACCGATGAATATCCCCTTGCCGAGGCGCTCGTGATCATTTCGGCCGTTCCGGACGTTAAGTAATTGACGTTCTTGTGTATTTCGAGAGTGTAATACTTGGTCCATTCGCTTGACTTTAAGGGGCCGCGCTGGCTTCATCCGGCCCTTCCGTACCCTGGGATTTCGCCAGGGCCGGACATCCAAGTTCATGGCAAGCTCCGGTATCAGCAGTATGAGCGCTAAAAAGCAGGAAGGTCTTGGCGAGACCTTGCTCACGGTGATTTACGCCGTGCTGATCGCCCTCGTCATCCGCACGTTCGCTTTCGAACCGTTTAATATTCCGTCGGGCTCGATGATCCCGACGCTGTTGGTGGGCGACTATCTGTTCGTCTCCAAATATTCCTATGGCTACAGCAAGCATTCATTCCCATTGAGCGCGGCGCCATTTGACGGACGGATTTTGGAATCCGCTCCGGAGCGCGGCGACGTAGTGGTGTTCAAGACCCCGGCCGACGATAAAACTGACTTCATCAAGCGCGTGATCGGCCTGCCGGGCGATACGGTGCGCATGCAGGACGGCCGCCTGTTCATCAATGGTCAGTTGGTCGAGCGCCAGCGCGTCGACGAATATACCTACCGCGACACTTACGGCAGCGTCCTGCGGCTCACGCGCTATATCGAAACGCTTCCGGGCGGGAAGCAGCACCCGATCCTCGAGGACGGCGACCACTCGCGTTACGACAACACCGCCGAATTTAAAGTCCCTGAAGGTCACTTCTTCATGATGGGCGATAATCGCGACATCTCGCTCGATAGCCGTGCTGATGTGGGTTTCGTTCCGTCGCAAAATCTTGTCGGCCGCGCCGAATTCATCTTCTTCTCGACTGATGGCACCGCGCGGTTGTGGGAAGTCTGGCGCTGGCCGTTCGCCATGCGCTTCTCGCGCTTCTTTGACGGTATCCACTAATATCTTGGGGAAGCCTATGCCTTCCCAGCGTCATCCCCTGGAGGACGTTCTCGGCCACCAGTTCGAGGATCCGCGCCTGCTTTCGCTTGCGCTGACCCACCGGGGTTCGCTGGGCGCGGGACGTTCGAAGTCCAATATCGTCGGCAATGAGACGCTCGAATTCCTGGGCGACCGCGTGCTTGGGCTGGTGATCGCCGAATCGCTTCTACGCAAGTTTACCGACGAGAATGAAGGGGCGCTCGCCGCGCGCCTTGCGGGCCTGGTGAGCGCGGCTGAACTGTCGCGCGTCGCCCACGAAATCGACCTTGTCAGCCACCTCAAGATTGCGCGCACCCAGAAGCTCGATCCCGCAGGGACGGCGGTGCTCGCCGATGCGTGCGAGGCTGTGATCGGGGCGCTCTACTTGGATGGGGGCCTCGAAAAGGCAGGCGCTTTCATTCGCCGTCACTGGATGGCGGCCATGGAGGCCGATATCTCGCCGCCGAAAGATCCGAAGATGGCGCTGCAGGAGTGGGCCCAAGGGCGGGGCCTGCCGTTGCCGGCCTATCGCGAGATCGTGGCCGAAGGCCCGGCGCACGCACCGTCATTCACCATGGGTGTGACCGTCGAAGGTTATCCTGAAGTTATCGGAAAAGGCCGCACCAAGCGCATCGCGACCCAAGAAGCCGCCGCGGCGCTTATGACCCAACTCATCGAGAAGAACATATGACCGAAGAAACCGAACAACCGCACGCGGAGACACGCTGCGGCTTTGTCGCGGTGGTCGGTGCGCCAAATGCCGGAAAATCCACACTGGTGAATGCGCTCGTCGGCGCCAAGGTGAGCATCGTCTCGCCGCGCGTGCAAACCACGCGGACATTGGTGCGCGGCATCGCCATGTTTGGCGAATCGCAGGTCGTGTTCGTCGATACGCCCGGCATTTTCCAGCCGAAGAAGCGCTTTGAGCGCGCAATGGTCGCCGCTGCCTGGTCGAGCGCCGCTGACGCCGAGATCGTTCTGCTCGTCGTCGATGCGGTGAAGGCGAGTAAGCCGAGCGGCGAGGCGGACAACGACCGGATCGTCGCCGATCTGAAGGCTTCTAACCGCAAGGCGATGCTGGCGCTCAATAAGGTCGATCTTGCCGACAAGGGCAAGCTTCTGGAACTCGCCCATCGGCTCAGCGCCTCGGGTGTGTTCACGGAAATCTTCATGGTTTCCGCGCTGACGGGCGACGGACTTGATCAGATCCGTGAAAGGCTGAAAGCGCTGGTTCCGCCAGGGCCATGGCTTTTCCCGGAAGACGAAGTCACGGACATGCCCTCGCGCATGCTTGCGGCGGAGGTCACGCGCGAAAAACTCTTTCTCAATCTTAAGCAGGAACTGCCTTATTCATGCGCCGTCGAAACTGAGCGTTGGGAAGAAAAGACCGACGGCAGCATTCGGATCGAGCAGGTGATCTACGTGACACGCGAAAGCCATCGACCGATCGTGCTGGGCAACGGCGGCCAACGGATCAAGACGATCGGCGCTTCGGCACGCAGAGAACTGGAAGGGATGTTCGACCGCCGCGTCCACCTGTTCCTGCACGTCAAGGTCAACGAGCGATGGAGTGAGGACCGGTCCCTGTATGCCGCATGGGGCCTCGACTTCAACGCGTAATTTCGCTTTGATGCGCGCTATCGAGCAAGCGGGAGCCGGGTGTGGCTGTATTTGGAGTAACGTCTTTCATCGTCGGGGTTATCGCCCTTGCGATGCTTGTGATGCGCCAAGGGCGTAAG
>CANJEU010000331.1 GCA_947473445.1 Fidelibacterota bacterium
CGATCCCCAAGCCTCGAACGTGCGCTGGATTGTGCCGCTAGCGCTTTCTCTTCCCGCGGGTGCATTCGGGGGATATTTATTTACGCTTCTTGATCCGATGCGGGCGCGTGGACAAGGCTTCCTGGCCAATATGCTAGGCGCATTCATGTATATCGCCATCCTTGGAGCCGCCTTCACGGTGGGGATGAACGGCACGAACTAAAACCCGCGCGCCTCACCATAATCGCGGCACAATCGGCAGGCACCTTAGATGGATGTACCTCCGCCGATTTCTTACGGCCTGCACCTTAGGCGTGCTCGCGCCGCTTAGCGCAAGCGCCGCCGAGACCGGCGCCGGGCCGCGGTTCGAAGTTGAACGTGACTGGAGCGGCGAACTTCGGCCGCGCTACCGTGGACTGCAGCTGCAGGAGGCTGCGCCTTCTCCGGTCCCCGCTCCCGTTCCGCAAGCCGCGCCTAAAGTCGAAGCGATGCCGGCCGCCAAACCGCGCGCGAAAGCGGACATCCAGGTGACGGAGGAGCGCCCAGGCCAACGCGAGCGCACGCGCGAAAGCGATGCCTTCGCATGGGAACGGCCTAACTGGCAAACGGGCGATCACCGCAGAGACCCTGAGCGGGCTTGGCCGGAGCGGGAACGGCGCGAGCGTGAATATGCCGAACGTGAATACGCCGAGCGGGTGTGGCAGGACGAGGAGCGCTTGGCCCGCGAGAGGCGCGAGCGGCTGAGGCTACGGCGCGACTTCCGCCCCGATTTTCGCGATGAAGACGAGGTCTACTGGGACGACTGCGATCCTGATTGGGATCGCTGCTAGGACGATCGCCGCGCGAAAAACGCTAGCGCAAGGCCGAGAAGCGCGCACAGGCCCGTTATGGCCGCTACCGCGTTCCATCCCCCATGCTCCCAGAACCAGCCACCTGCTGTGCCGCTGACGCTTGAGCCTAGATAGTAGAATAGCAAATAGAGTGCGGCAGCGTGCCCCTTGGCTTGCCCCGCAAGCGGCCCGACCGCACTGCTGGCCACCGCATGAGCGATAAAAAATCCAATGGTCATAATGACGAGGCCGGCGATGATGAAAACGAGAAGGCTGCTGAGTGTCAGCCCAACACCCGCGAGCATAAGGACAAATCCGCCGATGAGCAGCGGCCGGCCGCCGAGCCGGTCGGCAAGAACCCCGCCCATGGACGACGATATGACGCCGAAGCCGTAGGCGAGAAATATCAAGCTGATGGAGCTCTGATTTAGAAAGTAGGGTGCCTCCGTCAGACGAAACGTCACATAGTTATAGAGCGTGACGAAAACGCTCATGCCGAGGAAGGCGCTGGCATAGATGCGCAGCAAACCTGGTGAGGCGAAATGTGCGCGGAAGGCGGCGATATGGAACGCGAGATCCAAGCCGGGCCGGCGCACGAAGTTGCGGGACGGCGGCAAGAGCAGACGAAATCCGATTGCCCCTATAATGCAAACGCCTGCCACCACCATCAAGGCGCTGCGCCAGGTCATGAACTCGCCCAACAGCCCCATGCCGATGCGCCCCACCATCCCGCCAAAGGCGGTGCCGCCGACATAGAGACCCATGGCCTTGCCGAGGTGGCCCGGTTCGATCTCCTCGGCGAGATAGGCCATGGCGACGGCAGGCACGCCGCCGAGAACGAGGCCCTCGAGCGTGCGCGCGGCGAGCAGCCCGTACCAATCGGGCGTGAGCGCCGCGACGAAGCTGAGGAGCGCGGCCAAAGTCATGGAGGCGAAGATTAGGCCACGGCGGCCAATACCCTGCGAAAGGGCGCCTGTCGCAGCAATTGAGAACGCGAGCGTTCCCGTCGCCAGCGACAAGGCAAGCGAACTTTCCGCCGGCGAAACAGCAAAATCGCGCGCAAATACGGGCAGCAAGGGCTGCACGCAGTAGAGCAGTGAAAACGTGGCGAAGCCCGCAAGAAATAGGGCAGCACCCGCACGCCGATATTGGGGCGTTCCATAAGCGATCCAGATGGGGGCGGCAGATCTCATGACCGCGCCAGTTTGGAGCAGCATGGCTGCTTTGCAAAGAAGGGTTCCGCCCGCGACGTTGTTTCGGATACAAGGCGCACTAAAGCCTTGGAGCGTCGCGACCATGACCGAACCGACCCCGCGTGACTATCGGCTGCCCGCGCGCTGGGCGGCGTTTGTCATGCCGCTCATTCTTTCGATTTGTATGAGCTTTATCGTCTCGGGCATCGCGACGCTGAAGGCGATTGGACCGGCGGCTGATTTTTTCCCGGTTTGGATGAGCGGCTGGGCCGTCAGTTGGGCGGTCGCTTTTCCGACGCTACTTCTCGTGCTGCCCGTGGTGCGCAAACTGGTGAGCGTGATCGTTCGGCCGCAATGATGGCGGCAGCGATGGATCAGCTGTCGAGGACGCTCCGGATCTTCAGCGCGAGTTGATCGACGGTGAATGGCTTTTGCAAGAACGCCGTTCCCGGGTCGAGGACGCCGTTATGCACCACGGCATTGCGTGTGTAACCGGTCGTGAACAGGACCTTGAGCGAGGGCCGCAGCTTGAGCGCGCGGTCGGAAAGTTCGCGGCCGTTCATTTCGGGCATGACGATGTCGGTGAACAAGAGATCGATCGCCGGGTTTTCGGAGATGATCTTCAAAGCTTGCGACCCGCTTGGTGCGGAGAGCACGTTATAGCCAAGCTCCTTTAAGGCCTCGACGGAATAGGCGCGCACGCGCTCTTCGTCTTCGACAACGAGAACAGCCTCGCTCTCATGTCCCGGCGCCGCGGCCGGGCCGTTCGACGACGCCGTAGTCGCGAGTTCCGAACCCGTATAACGAGGCAGGTAGAGTTTCACCGTGGTCCCTATGCCAATTTCGGAATAGATCTTCACGTGCCCGCCCGATTGGCGGATGAAGCCGAAGACCTGGCTCAAGCCCAAGCCACTACCTTTCCCAACCGACTTGGTCGTGAAGAACGGATCGAAGGCCTGCTCCATGACCGCCGAGGTCATGCCGGTACCGGTATCGGAAACCGCAATCATTAAATATTGGCCTTCCGGAATCGCGTAGGTGCGGGCGACGGAGGCGTCAACCATGGCGTTGCCGGTATCGATAGTCAGCTTTCCGCCCGCGGGCATGGCGTCGCGCGCATTGACGGCGAGGTTCAATATCGCACTCTCGAGCTGCAAGGGGTCGGCAAAGCAGCGCCACAAACCTGAACCCAGCACCGTCTCGATCTGAATGTGTTCGCCGAGGGCGCGCATGAGCAGCTCGGTCATAGACGCGACAAGTTTGTTGGGATCGATCACGCGCGGCTCAAGCGGTTGCTGGCGGGAAAACGCAAGGAGCCGCTGGGTCAGCCCAGAGGCGCGCGTCGCCCCGTCCATCGCGGCATCGAGGTACTGCGTGACATTCATATCGCCGCGTCCAAGACGGCGCTGGGTGAGATTGAGCCCGCCGATGACGAC
>CANJEU010000332.1 GCA_947473445.1 Fidelibacterota bacterium
ACCGAACTCGGTGGACGCATGCTGTTCTTCACCCTCGAGATCAACCGTCTCGATGACGAGGTGTTGGCGCAAAAGATGTCCGACGTGCGCGCGCGCTTTTACCATTCCTGGATCAGGGACCTGCGCGTCTCGCGCCAGCACGAACTGAGCGACGACCTCGAAAAGCTATTCCTCGACAAAAGCACCACCAGCCGCACGTCGTGGGTCCGTCTGTTTGACGAAACCCTCGCGGGGATCCGCTGCACGGTGGAAGGCGAGGCCGAGCCGATGACACTGACAGGCGCCCTCAATCGGCTGTCGGATCCAAGTCCTGAACGCCGCCGCGCCGCCGCGAAAGGCATCGGCGCCGCGCTCGGGGAAAAAGCGCAACTCACCACGCTCATCACGAACGTGCTCGCCAAGGACAAATCCGTCGAGGATGACTGGCGCAAATTTGCGCGGCCTGTTTCCTCGCGCAATCTTGCCAATCTTGTTGAAGACGAAGTTGTCGACGCGCTCGTCAGCGCCGCCAAGGGCGCCTTCAAGGATACGGCCCATCGCTACTACGCCCTCAAGGCGAAGTGGATGGGTAAGGAAAAGCTCGAATACTGGGATCGAAACGCGCCGCTGCCGGCGGCGCCGCATCGCGATATTCCGTGGAGTGAAGCAAAGTCGACCGTGCTCGACGCCTATAACCGGTTCTCACCCAAGATTGCCGGCATCGCCGGCGACTTCTTCGACAAGAACTGGATCGACGCTCCGGCGCGTCCGGGCAAGGCCTCGGGAGCGTTCTCCCATCCGACCGTGCCCTCGGTGCATCCTTACATCCTGCTCAACTATCTCGGTAGTCCGCGCGACGTCGCCACACTCGCCCATGAACTTGGCCATGGGGTTCACCAGGTGCTGGCCGCGCCGCAAGGCTATCTCGTTTCCGGCACGCCGCTCACGCTCGCGGAAACCGCCTCGGTCTTCGGCGAAATGCTCACCTTCCAGGCGCTGCTCGCCCAGGAAACAAAGCCTGAAGCGCGCCGCGCTCTGCTCGCCGGCAAGGTCGAGGACATGCTCAATACCGTGGTGCGCCAGATCGCTTTCCACGAGTTCGAGCGTCAGGTCCACGATGAACGCCGCAACGGCGAACTCTCGCTCGAGCGGATCTGCGAAATCTGGATGACTGTTCAGCGCGAGAGCCTCGGCCCGGTCTTCAATTTTGACGACGAATACAAATACTATTGGACCTATATCAGTCACTTCCTGCACGTGCCGTTCTACGTTTACGCCTACGCCTTCGGCGATTGCCTCGTGAACGCGCTCTATAATGTCTACGCCACCAAGGCGGTGCCGGACTTTGAGTCAAAATATCTCGATATGCTTTCGGCCGGCGGTAAGCTACGCCACAAGGAACTGCTTGCGCCCTTCGGGCTCGACGCGACGGATCCGGATTTCTGGCGCCGTGGCATGAAGACCATCGAGCGCTTTATCGACGAACTGGAGCGCCTGAGTGTCCAAACATAATAGCGAGAACACGGTCACCGGCCGTGTGAAGCGCTACGCTCAAGTCGGTACGGCAATCGGAGGTTTTGCCGCGCGTGTGGCCGGCGAGCGTGTTTGGGGCGTCAAGGGCGATTCCAATAAGAATGCCGAGGCCCTGAAACTCGCGTTGGGCGGCCTTAAAGGCCCCCTCATGAAGGTCGCGCAGATCCTTTCCTCGATTCCTGAAGCGCTGCCGGCCGAATATGCCGCCGAACTCGCCCAGCTTCAGGCCAATGCGCCCCACATGGGCTGGCCCTTCGTCAATCGGCGCATGACCACCGAACTCGGACCCGACTGGAAATCCCGCTTCAAGACCTTCGAACGCGAGGCGTCCAAAGCCGCCTCCCTCGGGCAGGTGCATAAGGCGGTGAGTGAGCAGGGGGATATGCTCGCGTGCAAGCTCCAGTATCCCGATATGGAATCGGTGGTGGAGGCGGACCTCGGTCAGCTGAAACTCGTTTTCGCCGCGTACAAACGCTTCGACCCCTCCATCGATCCCACCGATATCCACACTGAAATCTCCGACCGCCTACGCGAGGAGCTCGACTACGAACATGAGGCGCGCAACCTCGCGCTATATCGTCATATGCTCGGCACGGAGAAGAACGTGCATATCCCGGATGTGCACGATGATCTCTCGACGCGCCGCCTTCTCACCATGTCCTGGCTCGAAGGCCGGCCGCTGAAAGACGTCGCGGCTGAAGCCGACCAGACCATGCGCGACGCCATCGCGGTGAATATGTTCCGGGCATGGTATGTCCCGTTTTACCAATACGGCGTCATCCACGGCGATCCTCACCTCGGAAACTACACCGTACGCGCCGACGGCTCGGTCAATCTCATGGACTTCGGCTGCGTCCGGGTATTCCCGCCGACGTTCGTGAAGGGCGTGATCGATCTGTACCGGGCCCTGCAATCTGGCGATCGCGACCTTGCGGTGGCGGCTTACGAGTCGTGGGGCTTTAAGGGCCTCAGCAGCGAGATGATTGATGCGCTTAATATCTGGGCTTCGTTCGTCTATGCCCCACTGATGGAAGACCGTCCGCGCCTCGTGGAAGAGACAAACGCAGCCGAACACGGCCGTGAAGCGGTCGCCAAGGTTCACGTCGAACTCAAGCGCCTCGGCGGCGTGAAGCCGCCGCGCGAATTTGTCCTCATGGACCGCGCCGCCATCGGCTTAGGCTCGGTGTTCATGCATCTGAACGCGAAGGTGAATTGGTATCGTCTGTTCCACGAAACCATTGAGGGCTTCGATGTGAACGCGTTGACGAAGGGGCAGAATGCCGCCTTGAAAAAGGCGGGCCTAAGCTCCCCTTAAAGCTGGCCGATCCAAGCGCGCAAGATGGCGGTCAAGGCGCCTTTCTTGGCTTTTGCATCCGCGGCCGAGCTGAACGTAACAACACATCTGTCCGCCGCCGCCCATTTCAAAAGCCCGCCCGGATCATCGATCTTGAGTGGCTTTGTGGATGCCTTTTTCTTTGCGCCGGTATGCAAGATCAACTGGAAGATCGGCGAGGGATGCAGCCGGAAGGTCGCGAAATGATCGTCGATATAAAAGCTCGGCGCGTTCCACTTCACGTCTTCCTGAATGCCGCCCGCGAGCGACAGGATCAGTCTGCGGATGTCCTGCACACCGTCTTTGTGCGCGTGTTTTAAGTCCGACATATAAGCATCGACCGACGATGCGATCGTTGCCGCGGTTTTCCTGGCCGCGCGTTTCGGCGCCGCCTTAGCGGCCTTCTTCGCTGAACTCTTGGGCTGACTTTTCGTCGCCCGCTTTGCGGATTTTTTCGCGGCCACGGCAGTTCCCCCTCCCGTAAACGACCTCGGGAATTTACAGGATTTTTGCCATATGGGGAAGGTGGCCGGGGGCGGCCTATTAGTTGGCGGCGGTCTGTTGCTGCGCTGGTGTGCACGCCTCCGGC
>CANJEU010000333.1 GCA_947473445.1 Fidelibacterota bacterium
CAATCTGTCGCGTCTGGGCGCCATGCAGTTCGACGGGATGTTTCGCACCGAAGCCCGCAGCTTCGACATGGTGCTGCGTACGAAAGAGGCCCTCCCCGAGGAGATGCGGCGCGATCTGCTCGGCATCTTCGGCGCCGCAAACGGCGCGATGGGGCTTAAGGGAGGACTGACCTTCCAGGTGACGAAGAAGTTCGCCGACCCCCTGCCGGCCGGAAATTCATCGGATAAAGCGGGATTTTGGGCCTAAATTCCCGCTCTTAACGGCTTCTTTCCAGGTTTTTGGCAAACGGGCGTGATGAGCAGTCTGGCTCGCGATCCTAAAGGGTACTACGTCGCCCTCGGCATAGCCGAGGATGCGGATGGCGATGCCGTGAAGTCGGCCTATCGCACCAAGGCAAAGAGGCTGCATCCGGACTTCAATCCCTCGCCCATCGCCGCCAAGCAGTTTCACCGCCTGCACGAAGCCTATGACACGCTGAGCGATCCGGAAAAGCGCGCCGTCTATGACCGTCCCTGGAAGAACGCGCAGAAGCAGGAGAAGGCCAGAGCAAAGCCTGAGCCAAAGCCGGAGGCCAAATCCGAGCCGCGGCGAACGGAGGCCAAACCAAAGCCGGACGCGTCCACGGCCGGCAGAACGAATATTTCGACCGGCGTCGATGAGCCCGCGGTGTGCCGTTGCGGAAAGATCACCGCGCAGCCGCGCTACGTTATTTTCGACCTGGTGTGGGGCCGCGTGAAACGCGTGCAGAAACGCACGGTCGCGGGCATCTTCTGCCGGACATGCGCGGACCGCGCGGCGGTGAAGGCCTCACTGCTCACGTGGGTCGCCGGCTGGTGGGCCTGGCCGAACGGACCCAAGGAAACCATCAGAGCGCTGGTCACGAATGTGCGCGGCGGTCGCAAGCCTGCCGACCGCAACGCGCGGCTGTTGCTGCGCCAAGCGCGCGCCTTCCGCGCCCGCGGTGAAACTGATTTGGCGCGCAGCGCCGCGGAGCAGGCCTTGGTCTTTGCGAAGAATTCAAGTTTACGCGGCGATGTCGAACAGTTCCTCGCGCCCCTCGGGGAAGCCACGCGCGCGATTAAGGATCGCTGGGCCAAACCAGGCTGGGCGCCGATGGTCCAGATCCTGCCGCTTGCCGTGATCGTTGCCGGGCTGAGCACGTTTGTCGTCTATTCGACCCCGGCGCCGCTGACGGTGATGGCCAAAGACCTTTACGACCGCGCTGTCGCACTGATGGACTCCTCGCCCGCCGCTCCGGCGGAGATGATCGACATCGCCGGACGCGTTTATAGCGTCACGCGCGATGGCGGCGCGGTTCGTACGGGCCCCGGCGCGAGTTATCAGCTCGAGGCGGTGCTGAAAATTGGAGCCCTGGTTCTGGCGACCGAGACGGCGCCCGACGGCGAATGGCTACGCATCGTCACATCGGACGGAACCGCCGGCTTCATGTCGTCGAAGGAATTATCGCCGGACGTTCCGGCCGACGCGCTCGATGATGTCGGCGCATTTGGCGTGGCCGCGCCTGCCAAGACAAACTAGGTCGACTCGATCTCCTTGCGGCGCCGGAAAAGCGTAAGGCCGATCTCATTCAGATCAGCTTCCTCGCGGCGTCCCTCTTCCACAAGCTCTTCCTTGTCGCGATTGGCTTGCGTGACTTCGAGGGTTTTTGACTTGCGGTAGGACTCGGCGAGTTCGTCCTGCGCGTGCGCGACACGCATCTGCACTTCCAGCAAGGCCTGGACGAGACGGCCGCGCATTTCGTCGGCGCGCGCTAGATAACCCGACAACGTACCGCGCAATTCAACTGGCGCGGCGGACGCAAAGGCGAGTTCGGCTTTGATTTCGTCCTCATGCGCCTGCTGCCGTTCGAGCACGGATTCTTCGTGGCGCAGCAGCGTTGCGAGATTGCGCTGCTTTTCGTCAACGTCCCACTTGCGGAGCCGGATCAGGCTATGAAGGTCTTTCTTGACCACTTACGGCGCCTATCTGACCGGCGGGCGCACAACACGACCCACGGGGCGCGGTTGCGGACCGGCAGGCGGGGCGGTGCGCATCTGCTGCTGCGCGCCTTCGGACGGGACTTCGAGCGCATTGGGCGGACGCAAAGCTTCGGCCAGAAGTTTGTAGCAGGTGTCGAGATCGGTGTGATCGTCCTTGCCCTGACGCAAAAACTCCTCGATGCGCGGATAATAGTAGATCGCCTCGTCCACCTCGGGGTTGGTGCCCTTGCGATATGCGCCGAGGCGAATCAGCTCGGCCATATCTTCATATGAGGAGATCATCTTGCGCGCGCGGCGGATCAGCGCGTTCTGCTCGTCGGTATTACAGCCCGGCATGGTACGCGAGATGGAGCGCAGGATGTTCATGGCCGGATAGCGGCCGCGTTCTGCGATCTGGCGCTCAAGCACGATGTGACCATCCAAGATCCCGCGCACGGCGTCCGAGATCGGCTCGTTGTGGTCGTCTCCTTCGACGAGCACGGTGAAGAGGCCGGTGATATTGCCCGACTTGCGCTTGCCGGGACCGGCGCGCTCAAGAAGCTTCGGCAGTTCTGCAAACACCGTGGGGGTGTAACCTTTGGTCGCGGGCGGCTCGCCGGCGGACAGGCTGATCTCGCGCTGGGCCATGGCAAAACGTGTGACGGAATCCATCAGGCACAGAACGTTCTTGCCCTGATCGCGGAAATACTCGGCCACAGCCATGGTGAGATAGGCCGCCTGACGGCGGGTCAGTGGGGGTTCGTCGGAGGTTGCGACGATGACGACGCTGCGCGCGAGACCTTCTGGTCCAAGATCATCCTCGATGAATTCGCGCGCTTCACGCGAACGTTCGCCGATCAGACCCACAACAGTGACGTCGGCATTGGTATAGCGCGCCATCATCGAGAGCACCGTGGACTTGCCCACGCCGGACCCGGCGAAGATGCCCATGCGCTGGCCGTGACAACTGGTGGTGAAGGTGTTGAGCGCGCGGATCCCAAGATCGAGCTTGCTGCCGATGCGTTTGCGGCTGTGCGCGGGCGGCGGCGGCGATTTGATTGGGTAGGCCATAGGTCCGACGGCGAGCGGCCCCTTATCGTCGATGGGCTTGCCCATGGCGCTGATGACGCGGCCGAGCCAGGAGTCGTCGGGGAAGATCGCGGGCGCGGCATCGGCGATCTCGGCCCGGCAGCCGAGTCCGATTCCCTCAAGGGCGCCGAAGGGCATGACGAGCGCCCGCCCGTTTCGGAAGCCGACGACCTCGCAGACCACCTTTCGGTTGTCGCGGGCGATGATGTTGCAGCGGTCGCCGACCGTAAGGTTGTTCTGGACGCCCGAGACCTCGATGAGCAGGCCCTGGACCGCGGCCACCTTCCCAAACACCTGGTAGGTCGGGACGCGGTCGATCTCGCTCAATAACGTTGTGATATTAAACACTTAGGCCCCAC
>CANJEU010000334.1 GCA_947473445.1 Fidelibacterota bacterium
CTCGATCTCATCGGCATCGACCTGATGCCGCATCTTACCAAGTCCATGCTCTCGCTGTTGCCCAAGACGGATCCTTATGTCGCTATCTCGGGTGAAGTTCCTGTGGTTTCCACCATGCTCCAGAAGGGCTGGATCGGCCGTAAAGGTCCGGGCGGCTTCTATCGCCTGCGCAAAGACGGCGCGGCAAAAATCAAGGAGAGCATCAACCTCAAAACCGGTGAATACGCGCCCAGCGTAAAGTCGAGCCTTGAGAGCGCCGACGCCGGTAAGAAGGGTGGTCTCAAGTCAGTCGTTGAACACGCCGATAAGGGCGGCAAATACGCCTGGCGGCTTGCCAGCAAGGGCCTCACTTATACCGCCGCGTTGGTGCCTGAAATCGCCGACACCATCGTCGACGTCGATGAGGCCATGAAAGACGGCTACGGATGGAAACACGGACCGTTCGAGCTTATCGACCAGCTCGGCGCGAAATGGTTTGCCGACAAACTTGCCGCCGAGAAGATGGACGTGCCGCCGCTGCTGAGGCTCGCGGCGGAAAAAGGCGGCTTCTATAAGGTCGAAGGCAAGGCGCTCAAATACCTGACCGTCGACGGCGCCTATGCCGACGTGGTGCGAGCGCCCGGCGTACTGCGCCTTTCGGATGTCAAACGCGGTGCGACGCCGATTATCAAAAATCCGTCCGCGCGGGTCTGGGACTTGGGCGATGGCGTGGCTTGTTTCGAATTCACCTCGCGCGCCAACAGCCTCGATCCGATGACGATGCAGGGCTACAAGGACGTCCTGAAGCTCTTCAAGAAGGATACGTCCTGGAAAGGCCTCGTCATCCACAACGAAGGCCCGAATTTCTCCGTCGGCGCGAACATCGGGTTGATGTTGTTCGCGGCCAACATCGCGATCTGGAGCGAGATCGAAAGCCAGATCGAAGACGGCCAGAAGACCTATATGGCGCTGAAGCAAGCGCCCTTCCCTGTGGTCTCCGCGCCCCTTGGTATGGCCCTCGGCGGCGGCTGCGAAATCCTTCTGCACAGCGCGGCGATCCAGGCGCACGCCGAGACTTACACCGGCCTTGTTGAGGTGGGCGTCGGCGTTATTCCGGGTTGGGGCGGGTGCAAGGAAATGCTTCTGCGCATCAAGAATGATCCCCGTACGCCGAAAGGGCCGATGCCCACGGTCGCGAAGGCTTTCGAGATGATCGGCACGGCGCAGGTGGCAAAGTCCGCCTTCGAAGCCAAAGAGATGGGCATTCTGCGTAAGAACGATGGCATCACCATGAACCGCGACCGCTTGCTCGCGGACGCAAAGGCCAAGGTGCTGGCGCTGGCGGCAAACTACACACCGCCGAAAGAAGAAAGCATCTCGCTGCCGGGCGCAGGCGGTGTCGCAGCGCTCAAGGTCGCGCTGCAGGGCCAGACCCTGCAGGGGAAAGTGACGCCCCATGATGAAGTGGTATCGCTTGCCCTCGCCAAGGTCCTGACCGGCGGCAAAACCGACTTCACAGAGACCCTGACCGAGAAAGACATCCTGAAACTCGAGCGCACCGTGTTCATCGAGCTGGCAAAAAATCCCGCCACGCTCGCGCGCATGGAACACATGCTCGATACAGGTAAGCCGTTACGCAACTAGTTGGTTTTTCCCTCCCCTGTAAGGGGAGGGTTGGGAAGGGTCGTTTACTTCCGCAAAACACCAAACGACCCCCACCTAGGACCTCCCCCTTTCAGGGGGAGGAAGTGAATAATAGAGGCCTCATGTTCGTTCGCCGTGCCGTCCTTCTAATGACTTCTATCGCTCTACTTGCGGGCACATCAGCGCGCGCCGCCGAAGACCCGCAAGCGCTTTCGCCCGAATATTTCCGCACGCACACCGCACCAGCAGACGCCTCGTTCTTCATTTCCAATACGCCCAAAACTGAGCGCGGCGACCGCATGGTGGTGCGCGGTCTGGTAACGGATGGCAAAGCCCCTGTCGCGAATGCCTCCGTTTACATTTTTCACGCGGACAATGATGGCCGGTACGATCCGGCCAGGGCGATCCCGGGCGAAGGCTGGGAGACGCCGCGCCTCCACGGCTACATGAGAACGGACTCGGTCGGCAGATATGTCTACGGCAACGTCTATCCCAAGCCTTATCCAGGCGGCACCATGCCTGCGCGCGTTCGCTTCGTGGTCACAGCCGAAGGCTTCAAGAACCGCGCGATCGAGGTGTGGTTCGAAGGCGATCCGATGATCACCGCCGAATTAAAAGCCCGTCAGGCCCAGCAACCGGACGCGATCTACATTCGCCCCGCCAAGCGCGATACCAACCGCGTCTGGCAAATTACCAACGACATCGTCTTGGAACGGAATTGAGGAGATAGGCCATGGCTGTCTACAACGCCCCTCTGCGCGATATGAAGTTCGTCTACCGCGAACTCTTCAATGGCGACGACCTCCAGAACTTGCCGGGCTATAGCGACTTCAGCGCCGACGTGGTTGACGCCGTACTCGAAGAGGCCGCGAAGATTTCGCAGGAAGTTTTGTTCCCCTTGAACCGCTCGGGCGACGAGGAGGGCTGCACCTTCGAGAACGGGGTGGTGCGCACACCGAAAGGCTTCAAGGAAGCTTACGATCAGTTCACCGCCGGCGGCTGGACCGGACTTGGCGCCGACCAGGAGTATGGCGGCCAAGGCGCGCCGATCGCTGTGAACATGATGGTCGAGGAAATGATCTGCTCGGCCAATATGTCCTTTGGCATGTATCCCGGGCTCACGCATGGCGCCTATAACGCCTTGAAACTCTACGGAACGGACGAACAGAAACAACTTTACCTGCCGAAATTCGCCGACGGCTCGTGGAGCGGCACGATGTGCCTCACCGAGCCGCAGTGCGGCACCGACCTCGGGCTCGTGCGCACGAAGGCCGATCCGCAGGACGACGGTAGCTATCACCTCACCGGCACCAAGATCTTCATCTCGGCCGGGGAACATGACCTGACGCAGAACATCGTGCACCTTGTGCTCGCGCGCCTTCCCGATGCGCCGCCGGGCATCAAAGGCATCAGCCTGTTCATCTGCCCGAAATTCCTGCCCAAGGTGGACGGTAGCGTTGGCCCCCGCAACGGCGCTTCGTGCGGCTCGATCGAACATAAGATGGGCATCAAGGCCTCGGCCACCTGCGTCATAAATTTTGACAAAGCCCAAGCCTGGCTGGTGGGCGAGAAGCACAAAGGCATGCGCGCCATGTTCGCCATGATGAATACGGCCCGTCTTGGTGTCGGCGTGCAAGGCCTCGGTCTGTCCGAGGTGGCTTATCAGGGCGCCCTTCTCTATGCCCGCGAGCGCCTGCAGGGCCGCAGCCTGAAGGGTGCGAAAAATCCCGAGAAGGCCGCCGACCCATTGCTGGTGCATCCGGACGTGCGTAAGAACCTTCTGACCATGAAAGCGCTCACGGAAG
>CANJEU010000335.1 GCA_947473445.1 Fidelibacterota bacterium
AGACGCCGGGGTCGATATCGACGCCGGCAACGCGCTCGTGGAAGCCATCAAGCCGCTGGCCAAGGCGACCGCACGGTCAGGGTCTAACGCCGCGCTGGGCGGTTTTGGCGCCTTCTTCGATCTGAAGGCCGCCGGCTTCAAGGACCCCGTTCTGGTTGCGACCACCGATGGGGTGGGCACGAAATTGCTGGTGGCGCAGGCCGCCGGCCAACACCGCACCATCGGCATCGACCTGGTGGCCATGTCGGTCAACGACCTGGTCGTTCAGGGCGCCGAGCCGCTGCTGTTCCTGGACTATTTCGCCACCGGCAAGCTGGACGTAGCCGCGGCGCGGGAAGTCATCGCTGGCATCGCCGAGGGCTGCAAAATCGCCGGCTGCGCGCTCGTGGGTGGCGAGACCGCCGAGATGCCGGGCATGTATGCGCCCGGCCACTACGATCTTGCCGGCTTTGCCATCGGGGCCGTCGAACGCGAAGAAGCGTTGACTGGCACCGGCGTCAATCCGGGCGACATCATTCTGGGTCTCGGCTCGTCGGGCTTCCATTCCAACGGATATTCGCTGGTTCGGCGCGTGGTGGAAAAAAGCGGCCTTGGTTATGACAGCCCTGCGCCGTTTGACCGCATCGGCTCGCTGGCGGAGTCATTGCTGACTCCGACACGCATCTACGTAAAGAGCTGCCTTGCCGCGATCCGCGCCGGCCATATCAAAGCCCTGTGCCATATCACCGGCGGCGGCTTCATCGACAATCTGCCGCGTGTGCTGCCCGAGGGCGTCGGCGCGGATATCGATGCGGGCGCGATTGCGCTTCCGCCGATGATGAAATGGGTCGCTAAGGCCGGCGGCATCGAAAGCGCCGAACTTGCGCGTACGTTCAATTGCGGCGTCGGCATGGTGGCGGTTGTTTCGCCGGACAAGGTGGACGAAGCAACAAAGCTGCTCACCAGCCACGGCGAAACCGTCATGCGCATCGGCATCGCGGTGACCCGTGGGTCTGAGCCGCGCGTAAAGATGCTTAATCTTGATCGTTGGATGGATTAGCCGTCGCTAAACGAGCCGGTCTAAGTCGATCGCGCTAGAGAAAATGCGGCGCAACGTTTCCGGATATAGAGTCTGTTCGCGTGCCATAACGCGCGCAGCGAGCGTTGCGGGTGTATCGGTCGCCTCGACGGGAACGGTTGCCTGCGCAACCACAGGCCCATGATCGTATTCTTCGTCAACGAGGTGGATCGTGACGCCGCTTTCTCGCTCGCCTGCTTTGATCACGGCTTCGTGGACAAACGCGCCGTACATCCCCTTGCCACCGAATTTGGGCAGGAGCGCGGGATGAACATTGAGAATTCGCCGGTGGTATGCCGCGAGTGTTTCGGGACCAAGTTTGCGCATGTAGCCTGCGAGGACGACGAGGTCCGCGCCGTGGCTCTTTAATGCCTGCGCAATGGCGACATCTGCGGCAGCGTCCGATCCGGTGACCTTGGCGCTGATGTGAGCCCAGGGAACGTTATTCTCGTTCGCCCAGGCGATGGCGCCACATTCGCGATTATTGCTGATGAGAACGGCCGGTTCGGCTTTCAAGGAACCGCCGCGCATCGCCGCCACAATCGCGCGCATATTGGTCCCGTTGTGGGACGCGAGGAATGCGATGCGAGGAACGACGGGCAGCGCGTGCATAGTGCGGCCCGCCGTTCTGATCGTTAGCCGACGATTTCGATGCCGGAGAAGAAGAACGCGATTTCGATCGCGGCATTCTCCGGCGAGTCAGAGCCGTGCACGGAGTTGGCTTCGATAGATTCCGCGTGGACTTTGCGGATGGTGCCTTCGGCGGCGTTCGCGGGGTTGGTCGCGCCCATGATTTCGCGGTTACGCGCAACCGCGTTCTCGCCTTCGAGCACCTGGGCAACAATCGGTCCGGAGATCATGAACTGGCACAGGTCGTTAAAGAACGGACGCTCCTTGTGGACGCCGTAGAAGGCTTCCGCCTGGGCGCGCGAGAGCTGGAGACGCTTCTGCGCGACGATGCGCAGGCCGCCCTTTTCCAGCATCGCATTGATGGCGCCTGTCAGGTTGCGGCGGGTGGCGTCGGGCTTAATGATCGAGAAAGTGCGTTGCGTGGTCATGGCGGACTAATCGCTCCAGATGTTTAAAGCTTTGTCGTGTTGAAGGCGGGCGTTTCGGATCATCCGAATTTCGCGCGGTTTATAGACAAGTGCACCGGGCGGCGCAACCAGCCTGCGGGGCCGATAATCGCTAATTCAGGGCGGGTTTGGGCTCATTTTCCGCTGAAATGCCCGGATCACCCTGGAGCGGACCGGCCTGATGGTGCACCAAAAACCAGAGCGCACCAGCCCTGCCAAACACATTGGTGGCAGCGAGAGATTGCCGCCCCGAACCGAGCGTAAGCTGCTCGACACATGTCACGACGGCCAAATCCCCGTGAAGGTGAACCTTTTCCGTATGACTGGAGATGCCCGGCGAGTCCGGATTTCCCATGATCGCCTGCCAGCTTCGCATGACCGCTTCACGGCCGGTGATGGCAACGCGGCCCGGGTGAATGCAGCTCACGGGCTTGTCGTGCGCCCACGCCTTCTCCATGGCGCTCGTATCGCGCGATGTGAACGCAGCGTAGAACGCAGCGTTCGCGAACAGGATGGCGTCATACTCGGACATCTTGTATCAGCATAATCCTGTTTTGCAGGAAGAATAGGTCGAGGTTGATCATGGCGAATGTCGATGCGCTTCAAGGCCCTACGCTCGGTCCGGCGTCGGGCAAAGCACCGACGGCAGCGGTCGTTCTGGTTCACGGTTACGGCGCCAGCGGCGATGACTTGATCGGGCTAGCGCCGTTTTTCTCGCAAGCGCTGCCGAATGCCATCTTCTATTCGCCCAACGCGCCCGATCCCTGGGAAGGCGGGGTGGGCGGCGGACGGCAGTGGTACAGCCTCGCCGGATTTGATCCGCAAGCGATCCAGACCGATCCGCTGCGCATGGGCGAAACCTTCCGAGCCATGAACGAACGCGTGGTGAAAGCCGCGGTGCGGCTCGATCTGTTCATCGATCAGATCATCGCCGTACATGATCTTGCGCCTGCCCGCATTGCGTTCCTGGGATTCTCGCAGGGCACGATCATGAGCCTGCACGTGGGTCTACGGCGGTCGCAGCAGATCGGCGCGATCTTGGGTTTTTCGGGCGCGCTGAGCGCCGCCGATAAGCTTGCAGGCGAGATTAAAAGCAAACCGCCCGTCGCGCTGGTGCACGGCGCCGCCGATCCGGTGATCCCGGCGCGCGCGACAATTGAAACGGAAAAAGTGCTCAAGGAGAACGGCGTTCCCTGTCAGAGCATGATCATCCCCGGCCTTCAGCATGGAATCGACAATGCGGGCGCGCAGTTCGGCGCGACTTTTTTGAAGTCGCATCTCGCGTAGAGATGGA
>CANJEU010000336.1 GCA_947473445.1 Fidelibacterota bacterium
AGGATCGCGTTGAACGGTTGATGATGCCTCAGACGCGCGAGGTTGCCGCGCAGCGCATCGCACTCGCCAAGAAAGGTCTGGCGGAACTGCGGCGCTACGACCGGGCCGCTCTTTCGCCGCAGGAGCGCGTCTCGGCCAATCTCATGGAATGGCAGCTTGATATCGTCGTGCGGGGCGAGCCGTTTCTCGATCTTGGATTCCCGCTCGAACAGTTCGGCGGCGCCAACATCAATCTTGTGAACACGCTCACCGTTCAGCACGTGCTGCGTACCGAAAAGGATGCCGACAATTATCTCGCGCGCCTCGCCCTCGTCGGCCGGCGCATGAACGAAGCCGTCGCCGAGACGCGCGATACGTTCGCGAAGAACATCCGCCCGCCCCGCTTCATTCTCGAAGCCACCATCAGTCAGATGGAGCAGTTCGCCGGCGGCCAGCCGTCCGAGAGCCCCTTGGCCGCGACGCTGAACGATAAACTCCGGACGGGCAAAGTGGTCTCGGATGCGCGCCGCGCCGAACTCACGGCGCAAGCGCAGAAAATCATCGCCACCGACGTTGTCCCGGCTTGGCAGGCCGCTATCGCGCTTCTCAAACAGGAGCTGCCGCACGCGAGCGACGCGCCGGGCCTGAGCGCGCTTCCCAACGGCGCCGCGGCCTACGCCTGGCACCTCGAGCGCTTCACGACCACAAAGCTCACCGCCGACCAGATCCATCAGATCGGCCTGCGCGAAGTCGCGCGGATCGAAGGCGAGATGGATACGATCTTCAAGAAGATCGGCCGCACGGATGGCACGGTGAAACAGCGGATCGCACAGCTTGAAAAGGATCTCGCCTATCCCGAGACCACCGACGGCCGCGCCAAGCTCATGGCCGATATCAATATCTTCATCGCCGACGCGCTCAAAAGATCCGCGCTGGTGTTCGACAAGATGCCCAAGGGCGGCGTCATCGCCCAGCCTTATCCGGAATTCCGCTGGGCCAGCGCAGCTGCCAGCTATACCGCGCCGCCGCTCGACGGATCGCGCCCCGGCATCTTCCAGATGCCGCTGCGTCCGGATGAACTCACGCTCTTTGGCCTTAAAACGCTCGTCTATCACGAGACGGTTCCAGGCCATCATTTCCAAATCGCGCTGATGAACGAAGACACGTCGTTGCCGAAGTTCCGCAAGGTCCGCGCCTTCGGCGGCATCTCGGCAATTACCGAAGGCTGGGCGCTTTATGCCGAACGCGTCGCCGCCGAGGAGGGCTGGTACAAGGACGATCCGGAAGGTTACCTCGGTTATCTCGACGCCGCCCTGTTCCGCGCGCGGCGCCTGGTGGTCGACACCGGTTTGCACACCAAGGGCTGGACCCGTCAGCAAGCCATCGACTACGGCATCCCGCCCAGTGAAGTCGACCGCTACGTCGTTATGCCGGGGCAGGCCACGTCGTACATGATCGGCCAACTGCGCATCTACGAACTGCGCGAAAAAGCGCAGAAGGCGCTCGGTCCGAAATTCTCGCTGAAGGCTTTCCACAACACCGTGCTCGACGCAGGCGCGCTGCCGCTATCGTTGATGGAGAGCGAAGTGGACGGATATATCAAGGCGGCGAGCGCGCGCTGAACGCTACTTTTGCCGCGGGGCCTTAAGGGTATTACCCGCGGTGATCATCTTGCCTGTTCGCGTGGCCTCGACGCCTTCTTTCAGCGCGCGCGCGGCATTGCGCACTTCTTCCTGCACATCCGTGTCGGCGTCGAACTCGGCGTGGTTGGTGGCGTAAGGTTTCCAGTATCCGATGTAGCGGTCGAGTTCCGCCGCGGGACCGGCCGGGCACATGTGCATGAAACACAGCCAGTCCGATATACTGCGGCGCACGTTCTCGGTGCCTTCGACATCGCCGTGCACGACACAGGCGAACAGCCGCCCTTCCAGGTGCCGCGGGTAATCCCATCCGGCCAATTCGATCGTCTTTGCTTGCGTGGCGTCTGTCCCGTGGGTGAGTGTCGGGTCAGGATTGCCGCCGTCGGCGCACACCAGACGGTCCATCATGAGCTTCAATGGCGAGGACACCTGGTACCAGTTGACCGGGGTGATGATCATCACGCCGTGCGCTTCGACCCACATCGGATAGATGTCGTTCATCCAGTCCTGCGTCTGGCCCGCCGCATAATTCGGATAGCAGGAGCACGGCCAGTGACAGAGCGGCGCGGCGGTCGAGAAGCAGGCCTTGCAAGGGTGGATCTTACGCCCGTATTCGGACGCAAGCCTGCTCAGGTCCAGTGTCTGGACCTCGCTGGTATCGCCTTCCAGAATTTCACGTGCAAGTTCGACCATGCGGTAGGATTTCGACATCTCGCCGGGGCAGGTGTGTTCGCTGCGGGATGAACAGTTGATCAGAAGGTAGCGGTGCGGACCCGTGGGATCCTTGTGACGCTCTTGCGCCTCTGCGATCGCCGCGCGCGCGGCAATCCAGTCGACCGACAGGTCGTAGTCGGGGTCGGCGAATTCTGCGCCGGCTTTTCGCGTCAGCGGCGCTTTGCGGCCATCTTCATAGGCTTCCCACGCCACCGCGGCGATCTTCTCCAGCTCTGCGGCCAGCCGATGGAACGCGGGATCGCGGTACTGGCTGAGGAACCGTTCGCGGAACGCGGCATGGTCCAGATGAGGGTCGGGCATACCCTTGCGGGGCGCGGGCGTTTTTTCGGGCATGGGACAATAACGCCGGGAGTTCCAAGGCGTTCCCTACGGCCGAAGGTTGCATGCAAAAGGTTGTATATCAGTGCTGCCTCAGCACTTTCTTGCCGCCGAGAACAAGGATGTCAGTCGGGGGGCCGCCTTGGAAACCTCAGCCGATTCGCAAGCTGCCCATACGCTGCGCGGCGCTCGGCGATGATCCCATGCAGCACGGGGGGCGCTGCTCGGCGTATGTAACCGCGTAAGATTAGCAGAACTAAATCTCAATCGTCATGGCTGCGCATCGCTTCCCACGGTCGTTACCGGATGCTAGCGTTTTGAAAGCAGATTCACCCGAGGGGACGGGATGACCGCCAGGTCCACGCGCCAATTGCTTGCCGCAACCGCATTTCTCGGGCCGCCCGGCCTATGGATCGGCGCGCTTTTCATTTTGCCCATGGCCACCATGCTGCTGCTCAGCTTCTGGCGGGTGGTCGATTACAACATCGTCGTTGAATGGACCCTGGAGAACTACGAGCGCCTGTTCCGGCCGCTCTATCTTGGGATCTTCTGGGAGACGATTAAAATCGCGCTGCTTGTGACCGTGATCTCGGCCATCGTCGGCTATCCGGTTGCGTACTTCCTCGCCCGTAAGACCAAGCGCTTCCAGCTCATCTTGCTCGTGCTGGTGATCCTTCCCCTTTGGACCAGCTATCTCGTGCGCACGTTCGCATGGCTGCTGATTTTGGGAACCAACGGCGCCATCAACC
>CANJEU010000337.1 GCA_947473445.1 Fidelibacterota bacterium
GGTCACAACGTCAACGCGGCTAATAAGCGCGTTGGGAATTCCGTTCAAGTCGACGGCATTGCCCTCGCCTGAGCCGTTTGCGTTCGCGCCGACGAGGCGGTGGCCGTCGAGCAGCACTAAGGTGCGGTTCGCGTTCAGGCCGCGCAGGTTCAGGCTGTTGGACCCGACGGTGCCGTTACCGGTATTGGAGTTGGTCGAGTGCGGCGTACGGCTGCCCGAGAACGCCGGCAGCTGGTTGACGACGTCGGCGATATTGACGGGCGCCTGGGCCAGGATGCTCTCAGCGGAAACGACCGACACGGGCGTCGGGGCTTCATAACCGTCGCGCACCACGCGCGTGCCGGTGACGATGATTTCATCGACCTGGGCGGTCTGCGCCTGCGCGACTTGAACCTCGCGTGTGGCGGTCTGCGCCTGGGCGGCCGCCGCGGTCAGCAGCGCGGCAAGGCTGACGGTGCCCGCGAGTACGATGCGGCGGTGCGAGAGCTGGGTTGTCGAAGTATCGCGAATGGCCATGGTATCCCCCTTGGCACGAATGTTTGCAGTGCGCGGAGATACGGGCCGGGACGTGACAACTGGTGATATTTTTTCTCCGCAATTCCCCAATATCGAGAAATGAGAGAAAATTCTCCTATGAAATAGTGCGGCAATAGAGATTTTACATTGCGGCGACGGTGGGTAACCGGTTAACCCGCTGTTACCAATAGCCTATTTTACCCTCACCGGTTCGGCATAAAGCTGCGTCCCCGGACGGTTCGCAGCGTCCACCTCATTCAAAACCGGCGCCAGGATTTCGCCCAGCCGCGCGATCGTCTGAAGCCCGCTCACGACGCCGAGGGGGAAATCCGGTCCTTCGAAGGTGCGGAGCAGCGCGGCAAAACGCCCTTCAGGCTTCGGGAATGACACCAGTTCCAAGGCATCATTCGCCTGAAGGCCAAGACGCGTCTTGGTGTAATCGATCGCCTTGGACAGGCCGCCAAGTTCGTCGACAAGCCCGCCGGCGAGGGCGTCCTGGCCGCTCCACACGCGACCCTTGGCGACCTTTTCGATCTCTTCGAGGCTTTTGCCGCGGCCCTGCGCCGCTTTGCTCGTGAAGTCCAAGTAGGTGGCGTCGATCATCTGATTCAGCCGCGCGAGCTGCTGCGGCGAGAAGTCGGTCGTCGAATTGAAAATGCCCGCCGACTCTCCGAACGTCACGCGCTCCCAATTGATGTCCAGCTTCTCAAGCGCCCCGCCAATGACGATCTTGCCCATTACGACGCCGATGGATCCGGTAATCGTGGCAGGCTGCGCGAAGATGCGGTCCGCCGGCATGGCGATGAAATATCCCCCCGAGGCCGCAACATTGCCCATGCTCACGATGACCGGCTTCTTGCGGTCCTTCGCCTTGACGATCTCGCGCCAGATGGTGTCGGACGCCACATACGAACCACCCGGGCTGTCGACCCGGATCAGGATTGCGGCGATATCGTCGTCTTCGAACGCGTCACGCACCGCTTTTGCCATGACGCCCGAGCGGACGCCGACCGAGCTATTGAACAATCCGCCGTCGTCCGACTCATCACCGCGCACAATTGTGCCGACGGCGTTGATCATTGCGATTTTTTTCGACGTTCCCTTCGACGAGAACCCGAGATCAAGATACTCCCCAATCGTAAGATCGCTCGCGCCGGCGGCGCGCGCTTTCACGGCGGCATCGAATTCATCCCGATAGCCAAGCGAGTCAACCAAGCCGCCGTCGCGGGCTTCGGTCGCCATCAGGGGGCCGCGGTCCACCAGCGTTTTCACCGCATCGGGCGTCAGCTTCCGGCTTTCCGCAATTCCGCCCACCATCTGCTCGAACCACGACCCAAGCAGCGCCGTCATTGCTTCGCGATTAGCGGGCGACATCGAGGAATTGGTGACGGCTTCGCCGGCGCTCTTATATTCCTTGCGCTGCAGGAACGCTCCTTTGATGCCGAAGCGGTCCAGGAAGTCCTTGAAGAACAATTCCTCGGTGCCGATTCCCGCGACACCGACCGTGCCGGAAGGCTGCACCCAGATATTGTCGAAGGCCGAGGCGAGGTAGTAGGTCGACATTGCGCCCACCGTTTCACCGATCGTCTCGGAGAATAGATAAGTTTGCTTCCCCGAGGTTTCGAAGTCCGCAATCAGATCGCGCAGGTCCTGCATCTGCGCCAGACCCATGGGCGAGGCGCTCATGGTCGCGCGCAGCGCCACGACCCGAGGGTCATCCTTGGCGCGCCGCAGCGCGATGACCATGTCCTGCATCTTCGGATGCGACTTAAGACCGAGGCTCGCGAACCCGGAGCCCGCGCGTCCTTCGGTAATTTGTTCGTCAAGGTTGAGCGTCAGTACGATCTTGTCGGGGGCGGTGGCTTTCTTATCGTCGCCCTTGAAACTCGAAACGACGTAAAGCCCGCCGACGAAAGTGACGATGACCAGGAGGCCGAGGCTGGCGAGAATACCGAGGAGAATTTTGCCGACTGTACGCATCGTGGCTCCTAAAAAAGTATGCCCCCGCACGTCCCCCCGGACGCTGACGCGAAATGCTTGCTAGGTTGGACCGCACTGCGCCTGATGACGCAAGAGGTGATCGGCCAGTACCGCCGCTACCATCGCCTCGGCCACAGGCACGCCGCGGATCCCGACGCAGGGGTCGTGACGGCCTTTTGTGACAATTTCGGTATCTTGGCCGTGAATATCCACGGTTTTACGCGGCGCGAGGATCGAGCTCGTGGGCTTGATTGCGAGCCGCGCCACAATTGGCTGGCCGGTCGAAATGCCACCCAGGATGCCGCCGGCTTGATTCGATAGAAATTCGACTGTCCCATTCGGCCCGGCGCGCATTTCATCGGCGTTGTCTTCGCCCGAAAGCGCGGCTGCGGCAAAGCCCGCGCCGATCTCGACGCCCTTGACCGCGTTGATGCCCATCAAGGCACTCGCCAGATCCGCGTCAAGCTTACCGTAAATCGGTGCGCCGAGTCCGGCGGGGATATGCTCGGCGACGACTTCGATGATCGCGCCGCACGACGATCCGGCTTTGCGCACGCCGTCAAGATACGGCGCCCAGGATTCGGCAGCCTTGGCGTCTGGAGAGAAGAACGGATTGCGGTTCACCTCCGCCCAGTCCCAGTTGTCGCGCGCGATGGCATGTGGACCCATTTGGACCAGGGCGCCACGGATGGAGACGTCCGCGCCCAGCCGTGCGGCCAGAATCTTGCGGGCAATGGCGCCCGCGGCCACGCGCATCGCGGTCTCGCGGGCCGACGACCGGCCGCCGCCGCGATAGTCGCGAATGCCGTACTTCTTCCAGTATGTGTAATCGGCGTGACCGGGCCTGAACTTCTCAGCGATGTCGCCATAGTCCTTCGAGCGCGCGTCAACATTCTCGATCAGCAGTCCGATAGA
>CANJEU010000338.1 GCA_947473445.1 Fidelibacterota bacterium
GTTGATGCCCGTGCCGCCCAGCGCCCGCACCGGCTTGAACCAATCGGTATCGGCATGCTGCGTGCCGTTGAACATCAAATGCTCAAACAGATGCGCAAAGCCCGACTTCCCCGCCGGCTCATCGCGCGAGCCCACCTTGTACCAAACCTGCACCGCCACAATCGGCGCCTTGCGATCCTCATGCACAATCAGCGTCAGCCCATTCTTGAGCACATACTTGGTGGCGGGAATCTCGAGCTTCAGATCCCTCACCGCCGCCGGCGCTTGAGCAACCACCGGCGCAGCGAAGATCAATGCGACCAGGAATGCGATTGTTTTCATATGAGTCCGCCTGCGTGAATTGGAGCGAAAATTATATCAGATATGATTTCGCGAACGCGGTGCGCGACACGCGCACCTAAACGTGGCGCGAAATTTTATCTGATATAATTTTCGCGGGGCAGCACTCTTTGACGTTTGTTACACGGGCCCCTTCCCCACCTTCCTTGCCCTCTCCCCCGTCCGCGCCGCCAGATCCTTCAAATTCGCCGCCAGCTGCTCCAGCGCAAACCCAACCGCGAACGTCCGCCCCACCACATCGCCCGTCAGCGCCCGCGTCAAACCCTGCTCGCGCACCGCATCCACCTCACGCGCATACCCCGCGATCGCCGCAGCGACGGGCGCGAGGTCCGGCGCCGCCTCCCGCATCTCCAAACGGCGCGCGATCTCCAAAAAATACACCCGCACCGCCTCCAGCGCCGCCGTCAACGCGGGCGCGAGCCGTCCGTGATACTCCTCGGGGAACCGCGCGGCTGTCGCGCGCCCCACCATAATAATGTCCGCGCGCAATCGCCGCAGTCCTCGAATGATCGGCTCGGGGTCCGGCGCGCCCGACAGGAAGCTCGACCGTTCCCGCTTGGCTTCATCCACCGCCAGTTCCAGCTTGATCAACTCATCGAGCGCCACGTCATGCACCCGCTGGTATTCCGCATCGAACACCTCGGCCTGATGTTCCCGGCCGAACTCCCCCACCAACGGCAGAATATCGGCAAGCGCCGCCAGCGTCCGTGCCGCGGCCACGTTCAACATCTGCGACGCCCGCGCCGGCAGCACGAACAGCGAAACGATCAGCCCGATGAATCCGCCCACGCAAATTTCAACGAGACGGTTGGTGGCGGCTTCGAGCGGCGACAGCTGCGTCACCGGCGCGATCAAAATAATGATCACCCCCGTCACCGGCGCAAACCGGAACGTCGGCCGCACGGCCGCGAGGAACGCCAGCGGCAACAACGCCACCGCCAGCGCCGCCGCCTTGGTCACCGGATCGGTCTCCGGCACCAGCGTGGTTACGGCCGCCGCATACGCCCCGCCGCCCAAGGTGCCCATCAACCAGTCGGCCGCGGCCTTCACCGACCCGCCCACACTCGCCTGGCTCACCAGCACCGCCGTAAACACCGCCCAATACGCCTGCGGCAACGCAAGTGTTTCGCCGATTCCGTATGCAATAAGGGCCGCGACCGTAACTCTCACGGCATGACGCAGCTCTCCACGCCGACGCTCGCGCGCGGAACGCAGAGCGGAAATGGGGTCAGATACCCATTCGCCTAATGACTTTTTCATTTGGAACTGGCTCGCGCGCGAATTGGTGTCTGACCCCTTTTCCGCGTTGGCAGTTGGACTCACCGAAAAAAAACGGGGCCGGACCGCCGTCCAGCCCCGCTCATCTTTCTCTTCTTACTTCTGAACTACAGGAGCCGAAGCAGCCGCCTTATACGCCACCGGCACCGCCCGCATCTTGCTCGCCTGCTCATAGGCATAGCCCATCGCCAGCAGCTCGCCCTCGCTCCACGCCGGACCGATCAGCGACAGCCCCACCGGCAAGCCTTCCACCATGCCCATGGGCACGCTGAGGTTCGGATACCCCGCCAACGCCGCAATGCTCGAGCCCGAGCCCGGCGCCTTGGCATTCTCCTTCGGGATGCGGTTCGGTTGCTTCTCGCCGTTCGGCTTCATCACGTCGGCTACTTCGCGCGTCGGCAGCACCACGGCCACGACGTTGTGCTCCTTGAACACTTTATCGAAGCCCTCCACCGCCGTGCGCTGTTTTACCAGGTCGCGCATCTTCGCATATTCGGGATCCGCCCGGCCGGTGGTGCGGCTCGCCGCATATTCAATCAGCCCGCTGTCCCAGGCGCTCTCGCGCGGATCGGCCTTATTGAACGCAACCAGCTCCTCCACCGTGCGCACCTTCTGTGCTTCGGGCGCATTTTTCATATAGGCGGCAAAGTCCTCGCGGAAATCGAACGACATGATCGCCAATTGCTCGACACGGTGATCGGGGAAACTGCCCGCAGGAATCTCCACCAGCTCGGCCCCTTGCGCGGCCATCACGGCCAGCGCCGCCTCAAACACCGGCTTCGTCGCATCGGTATATCCGCCGAAGTCGCGCACCACGCCCAGCCGCTTGCCCTTCAGCGCCTCGGTCGAAAGCCCCGCCACATAGTCCTTCTTATTGGCGTCGGCATCCTTGGTCGCCGGATCCAGCGGATCGCTTCCCGCCATCACCGTCAGCAGCAGCGCCGCATCGCGCACGGTGCGCGTCATCGGCCCCGTCGTATCCATGGTCGCGCTGATGGGCACCACACCGGTACGCGACACCAGCGCAATGGTCGGCCGCAGCCCCACGATGGCGTTATACGACGCCGGCCCGATGATCGACCCCGTCGTATCGCTGCCGATATTGGCCGCCGCGAAACTCGCCGCCGTCGCCGCCCCGCCGCCGGACGAGCTTCCCCCCGGGCTGCGCGTCAGGTCGAACGGGTTCTTCGTCTCGCCGCCCACGGTCGAACTGTTCAGCACCGTTTCGGCCGGCCGCCAGCCCGCGAACTGCGACAAATTAGCTTTGCCCAGAATGATCGCCCCCGCATCGCGCAGATGCTTGGTCACCGGCGCATCCTGCGCCGGCACATTGAACTCCAGCGCGTAAGATCCCGCCGTCGTCGCCATACCCACCGCGTCGATATTGTCTTTGAGCAGAATGGGAATGCCATCCAGCGGCCCCAGCGCCTTGCCCTCGGCGCGGCGCGCATCCGACGCCTGCGCCTGCGCAATCGCGTCCGGCGCAATGGCAATCACCGAATGCACCGCCCCGTCATACATCTTGATCCGGTCGATATACCCTTGCGTCACCGCAACCGCGGTCGTCTTCTTCGCAGCCAAGTCTTCCGCCAACTGCGAAATCGACTTCTCCTCAACCTCATACGGCGCCATCGGCGCCTCGGCCTTCTTCTCCTCCCCGCACGCCGCCAACACCACGGCCATCGCCGCCCCCACCATCAACGCCCGCCGCGAGACCGAAGTGATCATTGAAATTTCCTCCCCAAAACTGAAATGCGATCCCGCAGCTTAAGCCGTTTCAAGCGGACGAA
>CANJEU010000339.1 GCA_947473445.1 Fidelibacterota bacterium
CGTCTCTGCAAAGGCAGGCGCGGCGGCGACGCTCATGAATAGAAGTGCTCCGCACAGGTGACTTAGCCGTTTTGTTCTGCGCCGTGTCATTTGAAATCCCACCAGCCTTCTGCGGCAGTTTATAACGCACGATAGCGGCCACGCGAGTGCCTACGCGGCCGTTACTTTACGGCGTTACAAAATATGAACTTCGAGGAAAATTGGCGTACCCGGAGGGAGTCGAACCCCCGACCTTCGCCTTCGGAGGGCGACGCTCTATCCAGCTGAGCTACGGGTACGTACGAGCGGAACATATGATATTGCCGGGGCGGGCGCAAACGCCTGATTCGGCACCTCCAACGCGCGTTTTGGCGCTGTTTAGCGCGTGGTTTCCTGCAAGCGCAGGATCGCCTGATCGTCCGCGCGCGACGGCAACGGGGTGTTGGGCTGGCCGATGAAGGCGACGATATCCCGCAGAACCGTTTCGGCCTGTTTATCGCGCAGGAGCATGTGCCAGCCCTCGGGATAGAAGGCCACCTGCGGCCGGCGGTTGGCGCCCGCCATCTTCATTAAGGCTTCCTGGGTCGGGACCTTGGGAATAATTTCGTCCTTGGCGCCATAGAGGTAGAGCGTGCGCGTTTGCACCGCGCCCGCGCGCGCCAGCGCCTCGTCCATAAGGTTTGAGAGCCCGTAAACCGAATCAATGCGGGTCTGCTTGATGAACAATGGGTCGCGCCCGTTATCGCGCAGCATTTCGATATTGTCGCTGGCCTGATACCCGAGGCCGCGCGGCGACGGCTTGAATCCGGGCATGATGCGCACCCCAACCCACAGCGCCATGCGATAGGTCACCGGCATGGTCGAGCGCGCCCAGACCGCGGGCGCGGAAAGGATGGCGCCGTTAACGAAACTGGGCGCAACATCAGCCAGCGTGGCGATCGCGACCGCCCCGCCCATGCTTTCGCCAAGAAGGTAAACCGGCGTGCCGGGATAAGTATGACGCAGAAGCGCGACGAACGCTTTGACGTCGCCGACCATGGCGTCGCGCCCCTGCCAGAGGCCGGCGTCGGGTGACTTGCCGAAGCCGCGTTGATCGTAGGCGTAAACGGCGATGCCACGTTCGGCGAGATAGGGGCCGACGCCGGGCGCGTCGGGGACCTTATCGAACGCCCGGCTATAGTCGTTGAAACCGTGCAGGGCGAGCACGACAGCCTTGGGCATATTATTGGCCGGAAGCCAGCGCCGCACAGGCAGCGCGAGGCCGTCGGACGTGTTGAAGACGCTTTCCGACAGCACCGCCGGCTCTGTCTGAGCGCCCGCCGGCGCGAATTGCGGCGCGCAGGCCGCGAGCCCGACGAGAGCGATCACGATCAATGTGACGCGCCGCAGCATGGCGTTAGACCTCGGCGGGCACGCCCGGCGCGCGGGTCGTGAGCTGGAGGAAGATATCCTCGAGCTCCACCTCCTCGGTACGCATGTCGGCAATGGGCAGATTGCACGCGCGGGCGACATCGAGGATTTCGCGCATCGCGTTCGAGCTTGGGCGATACGCGATGAGGATTTCGTGCGGCGAGGGTTGCGTCGCGCCCAGACGCTTGAGCGCCTCAGGCACGTCCGTCAGCGGTTCGGACAGGATGAACGTGACGGATTTGTTGTCGAGCTGCCGCAACAGATTGCGCTTGGTGTCACACGCCACGAGGCGGCCGTGATCGATGATGGCGATCCGGTCGCAGAGCTCTTCCGCTTCCTCGAGGTAGTGGGTGGTGAGCAGAATCGTCGTACCGATGGCATTGAGTTGGCGCATGTGTTTCCACAAGTGCTGGCGCAAGCCCACGTCGACGCCCGCGGTCGGCTCGTCGAGCACAATGATGGGAGGCGTATGCACAAGCGCCTTGCCGATCAGCAAGCGCCGGCGCATGCCACCCGACAGCGCACGCGCATAAGCGTTCGCCTTATCGGCGAGCCCGATCACCTCAAGGATCTCATCCGTGCGCCGCTCGTTCTTCGGCACGCCGTAAAGGCCCGCCTGAACCTCGAGCAACTCGCGCGGCGTGAAGAAGGGATCGAGATTGAGTTCCTGGGGCACAACGCCGATGGCGAGGCGCGCGTGCCGCTCGTCCTTATCGATGTCGGTGTCCCAGATCTTCACCGTACCGGACGACTTGGAGACCAGCCCGGCCATGATATTGATGAGCGTGGATTTTCCCGCGCCGTTGGGTCCAAGCAGACCGAAAAACGAACCCCGCGGGACTTGCAGGGAAAAGTCCACGAGGGCGGCTTTGGTTCCCTTGCGGGAACGATAGGTCTTGTTGAGCCCGGTGACCTCGACGGCAAGGTCAGGAAGGGCGGCGACGGACGTTGTCATGGGGCCGATTCGTAGACGTTTTTGGGAGGCGTTGAAAGGGCTGGAGGGACAGGTTAAACAACTAGCAAGAAATTCCACTTCCACACATAATTCCGGCGGATCCAGCCATGGCCGAACCTACCGAAATCATTCACGTCGAATCGCCAGCGGTCGCCTGTGACGGCGGTGGCGGCTCGCTCGGCCATCCCCGCGTCTTCCTGCGCATCAAGCCGGACGCCGGCGAGATCGATTGCCCCTATTGCGGCCGCCGTTACGTCCTTAAAGAAGGCGCCGACGCCCATCACGGGCATTAATCGCGCGAGATGTCGGCCAAACGCCTCTATCTGATCGACGGTTCGGGCTACATCTTCCGCGCGTTCCACGCGCTGCCGCCCATGACGCGCAGCGACGGAACCCCGGTCAATGCCGTCTACGGCTATGCCAGCATGCTGCTCAAGCTGCTTGACGACCTGCGCGAGCACGGGTCGGAGGAATTGATTGCGGTCGTTTTCGACGCCAAGCGCACCACGTTCCGTAATGCCCTGTACAGTCTCTATAAAGCCCAGCGCCCCGAGCCGCCGGAAGAACTGAAGCCGCAGTTCGCGCTGATCCGTGAAGCGACGCGCGCGTTCAACATCCCGTGCGTGGAGATGGAGGGCTTCGAGGCGGACGACCTGATCGCGACCTACGCCCGCATCGCCCGCGACCAGGGCATCGATGTTTGCATCATCTCGGCCGACAAGGACCTGATGCAGCTGATCAAACCGGGCGTGACCATGCGCGATCCGATCAAGAATCGCGATATCGGCCCCGAACAGGTGCAGGAGAAATTCGGCGTCGGTCCGGACAAGGTGATCGAGGTGCAGGCGCTTGCCGGCGATTCCAGCGACAATATTCCCGGCGTTCCGGGCATCGGCGTGAAGACCGCGGCCGAGCTCATCCTTAAATACGGCGACGTGGAAACGCTGCTCAAAAGCACCGCGGAAATCAAACAGCCCAAGCGCCGCGAGAATTTGGAAACGCACGCCGAACTCGCGCTGCTGTCCAAGAAACTCGTGACGCTTGAAGACAAGGTGCC
>CANJEU010000340.1 GCA_947473445.1 Fidelibacterota bacterium
CTGCTCTTCGGCGACCTCATCACCGGCGGCCACGTCCGCGTCGAAATCGAAGACGACAAACCCAAGTTCACCATCACCCCGTCGAAAGTCCCCCCCAAGAAAGAGGGCCTCGACGACGGCATCGAAATCGACGACGAAAACAAAGAACCTCAGACGGTGAAGTAAATAAAAAACCCCGGCCTACGCGCCGGGGTTTTGCTTTTTGGTATTTATCCCTCCCCTGAAAGGGGAGGGCGTAGGGAGGGGTCGTTTGTTGTTTTCTGTTTCTGTTTCCATCGCAGCAAACAAAAAACGACCCCCACCTAACCACCCCCCTTTCAGGGGGAGGAAAAAACTCAGTGCCTCTTCCGATCCCTCAAAAACTGACAGACCAATTTCGACAGCGCCGGCAGCGAGTGGCTCGTGCACACCACTTCCTCCCGTCGGAAGAAGTTCGCAAGCGCCCGCTCCTCCCCATCGATCACCGGATCGGTATTGGTGCGCTCCTTCTTCAGCCCTCTCTCAAGCTTGGGCGTAACTTCAGCAACGGCTTTTGATTTACGAGGCATACACTTTTGAACTTTGAATCTGATCAAGGCTAACGAGGGAAACGCACGATCGTTCCCCAATCTCAGGATGTCATCCCCGCGAAGGCGGGGATCCATCGTTCAACAAGCGCTGGCGCATATCGAGGTATGGATTCCCGCTTGCGCGGGAATGACAAGACGGGGCTCTTAGAACGAACTCTCCACCGGCGCCGACAGGGGGCCCGGCTTGCTGAAGCGTCCGATATAAACGTTCTTGCCGATGATATGGCCGTCCATGGCGTTCAGGATTTCCTCGCGGCCCGCCGTCGCCGGCACGTCGAGTTTGATGTCCAGCGCGAACAGCTCAAACATATAGTGCAGCTTCTTGCCCGGGCGGCCGCACATCGGTGAATATCCAATATGTCCGTCGTGCTGCGTCTGCTGCGATCCATCGGCCAGCGGCGTCTTGGCCGGGATGCCTTCGGGGATCGAGCGCGCGCTGCCGGGGATATTCCACAGCGCCCAATGGAAGCTCGTGCCCTTGCCCTTGTTCGTATGAACATCGGGCACATGGAACATCAGGGTGTAGGACACAACCTTCGTCGGCGGATCGACCCAGGTGAAACCGGGCGAGACCGGATCCTTGGCAAGGCAGGTGTGTTTCTCG
This sequence comes from Fidelibacterota bacterium, assembly GCA_947473445.1. Lineage (GTDB taxonomy): Bacteria > Pseudomonadota > Alphaproteobacteria > Rhodospirillales > Rhodospirillaceae > SHVO01. Next base: position 1,174 of record CANJEU010000340.1, read on the forward strand.
GGCGCATCGCCCCCGTCGGTGAACGACGGCGTGCTCATCTGCATGGTGCGCGGCGTCGGCTTTTCTTCGGCGGCATTCACGCTCGCAAGCGCCAGCACCGAAATCGCCGCCGTCGCCAGAACGTATTTTGTGAATCTCATGTTGGTTTTCTCCCTAAGTCTTAGAAATCAGAAACAAGGTTGAACTGAACCCGCCGCGCTTTGTTCGGCGCGAACGCGCCCGATGAGAGCACGGTCCAGGCCCATTCATTCGTGACGTTGAACACCTGCAGCCGCGCCGAAGCGGCCTCTCCATACAGCGTGAAGTTATAGCGCATGCCAAGGTCCAGCGTCGTCACCGCCTTCAAGCGAAGCGTATTGGCGCGGTTGGCGTAAACAGGTCCATCTTGCACCACGGCCCCCGTCAGGGAAAAGCCGTTCCATTCTTTGGGGCCATATTGCACGTTGACGCGCACGTTACGGTTGGGGCGGGCCACGGGAACCGGCCCGATCACGCCCGCCGTCGCCTGGTTGCCCTCGATGCGCGCCCGTAACAGCATCACCCCGGCCACCACATTCAGCCCCTGGAGCGGCTGGCCCGAGAACGAGAACTCCGCCCCGCGATGGCTTACCTCGCCAACATCGGTAAACAGGTTCGTCGCGTCCCGCTCGAAGAACGGCTTCTTCACCTCGAACAGCCCCGCGATCAGCGACATACGCGGCGAGATGCGATAGCGCAGCCCCGCATCCATCTGTTCGGTCAAACTCGCGGGCAGCGCCTCGCCCCGGTTCAGCGCGTTCTCGGGCGCGATGCCGGACTCCTCAAGGCCGCGCGTATATCCGGCATAGAAGGCCAGCGCGGGCGTCGCGGTAATCGCCAGCGTCGCGTTGTACAGCCACGGCCGGTCGCGGGTCTGCGCTTCGGGCAAACCCGGCTGATTGACGTTGCGGTTATAAACGCTCTTCTGAATCCCCGCGCTGAACTCGCCCACATTGCGCCACTGGCCCACGTAGGAAACGCCGGGCGTCACCTGGAACACATCGTCCCGGCTGGTCGCCGTCAGATTATAGACAGGCGCGGGCACCGGGCTCACGACCCCGATGCGCGCCGGGCCGAAGGATTTGGTGTCGCTGCCGCCAAACTCGCGCAGCACGTCGCGCCCTTTAACCGCGAAGTGGAACGTATGCTGGCGATCGCCCTCAACGAACACCTTCGACGCGCGCACTTCGCCCGAGGTCGATCCCGCGAACTGCGGCTGGCTGCGCGTGATGTCCAGCAGCGCCGTGCCGTCGGGCTGAACGTTGCGGAAGAAGATAATGTATTCATCGCGCAGTTCGTTGGTGGACCGGAACAGTCCCGCGCGCAGGCGCCAGCCGTCGCTCACCTCGGTTAGCACCACCGTGCCGAAATTTCGCACCACCCTATTGCGCGAGGCCCACTCCTGCCCAAAGTAGACCGAGCGATCGTACTTGGGCGGCGTGAAAGGTCCCGCGGTGAACATGAACGGCTGTCCTTCACCGTCGACGCCGTTCAAGCTGTGAAAGAACGCCACCACATCCACACGGTCCGACGGCGTCCAGTTCAGCGCGGCCGAGGACACGACATTGTCGTAGGTCGCCCGCCAGTCGTACTTGTTGCGCGACCCCGCAAGGCTCGCGATGGCGCCAAGCTTGCCCGCGATGATGGGCGTGGAAATATCCGCTTCTATTTGTGCGTTTCCGTACGGTCCATATTGCAGGCTCAAGGACCCGGCGAACTCCGCGCCCGGCCGGCGCAACGCGACATCCGCGATCCCGGTCGGAGCGGGGAAGGGGTAGGACTGCGCCGACAGGCCGACCCGCATGGTCGTGCCGGTATCGATGCGCCCCTGAAGCTGGAACTGCTGGTCGAAGTACAGACCGTCGAGCCGGATATTGCCCGCCTGCTGCGGGCTGAAGCCGCGCGCGCTGTTATCGCTATACAGCCCGACGTTCTGGTCCCCGATGGAAACCCCGAAGGCGTCCTCGGCCGAGGTCACTGCGTTCTCGCCCGCGCGCTGGGCCTTCGCCTCAAGCGGAACCAGCAGGGCGGCAAGCGCCGCGCCCGCGAACAACGATCTTTTAAGCACGCTTGTCCCCCCGAACATCCTTCCGTCACGATACGGAAAGCTTCGGGCAGGGGCAAAGAAAAAGGGCCCGGCCGGCGAACCGGCCGGGCCCCTTATAGAAAAGCCCTACATTTCGAAGCGAACGCCCGCGCGGAACA
>CANJEU010000341.1 GCA_947473445.1 Fidelibacterota bacterium
GGATGCTTGATCTTACCTTCTTCGATATCTGCTAGTTTTCGTTCGACCCAATCCAGGACCGCACTAAGTCGAAGGCTCCCCTCCGGTGTGGCGACAAGCTCTACCCGGATATCGGCATTCGGCTCCAACCGACGGGCCGCAATCCGCATTGCTTCGACCCACTGAAGCGCTGCCGCTGAGACGACTTCGAGATCGGCGCGCCTTCCAGGCTTCAGAGCGAAGTAAAGATCAATCCCACCTGACTGGGTGCTCATGGATTGCCCCGATTCAATCTAGGAAGATTAATTGATAGAACCTACACCTATAAGGTGTTGGTTCAACTGCAGGAAGTGGCAAATGGAAAGTTCGGACCTCCCTGGCCGTTTGGGGGAGGGGGCCGTACTAGGACGCCCAAAGCATGTTGACACCGTCCCCACAAAATATACAATGTCCCCAATTTGGTGTCAAACGAACAGGTGGCATTGCCCATGGCGCCCCTCCCCAAACCCGCCCCGCCGCAGGCCCAAACTTACGCCCCCGCCATCACCCTCCCGCCTCCGGCGCCATTCCCCACCTCCACCCTCGGCCCCATCCTCGCGCCCGCCATCACCGGCGTCGCCGCGCGCACCCAATCCCCAACAGCGCTTATCGCCCATCACATCCTCACGCTCGCCGCCATCGGCGCGCAGCGGCTCATAAGTGTGCGCTTGCCCACGGGCGCGCAGCGGCCCGTGTCGTGTTTCTTTGCCTCGCTGGTCGGCGCGGGTGAGGGGCGGGGCGCGGCGGAAAGGCTCATCGTCGAGGCCGCCCGTGCCGCGCAGCCCACCCCGCGCATCCCCAGTCTCAACCTCTTTTACGATCCGCGCCCACCGCGCGTGCGCGATGGCAAGGATCGCTATCGCTCCTTCGTCCGTCAGGCCGGCGTTTTCACGCGTCATCCGCACGATCTGATCGCGCCCGGCGCGCACCGCCGCGCGGAAGCGCCACGCTCTGCGCCCTGTGGGACGGCAAGGTCATCAAATCCGCGGTCACCGGCCCTTCCTATCCGCGCCTCTCCGCCCATCTCGTCACCACGCCGCGCGCGGCCCGCGCCGTGCTGGGCGATGCCGATCTGCTCGAGGCCGGGTTCCTCGGCCGCCTGCTCGTCGCCGCGCCCGCCTCAAACATCGGCGGGCGTGAATTCGCGCCGGCCGAGAATGACGATCCGCCCCCGGCGTTCCTCCGGTTGCTCTCCTATCTGGGCGAGCTTTACGAAAAACCTCCCACCGCGCCCACGCGCATCATCGGCTTTTCCAAGGACGCCGCCGCTGCCTGGCTGTCCTACGCGCGCGAAACTGAAAGTGCGTTAGGGGCAGGGGGCGCGCTCGCCGCTGTCCGCGGCTTCGCGGTCCATCTGCCCGAACACGCCGCGCGCCTCGCCGCCGTCGTCGCGCTCATGAATGAAGGTGCTCTCACGGAGATCACTGCCGCCCAGCTCGAAACCGGCCTTACCCTCGCGCGCTTCTATACCGAGGAGCGGCTGCGCCTGCTCGACGTCGCGCCGCCCGCGCTCAGCATGTCCGAGCAGGAAGATCTCCTGCGCGAATGGCTCCAGCGCAAATACGAGGGCAAGGTCATCACGCTGCGTGATCTCTGCCGCACCGGTCCACGGCACGTCCGCGACGCCGACACAGCCTACAAATTCATGCGCCGCATGGAGCGCTTGGGCGTCGTGCAGCCGGCCAACGACACCGCACCCGCTGCAAACGCCCCGCGCCGCCCTGTCGGCCGCTACGCGTGGCGGGTTGAGGGCGGTGAGAGGAGCGATGCTGAAAGTGTCGGCTGATGCTCAAACTGTCGCCAACTGTCGCCAACCCCTTTTTCGGCTCAGTGCGTTGTTCGGCTTCACGAAGTCGGAAAGTGTCGCCTGTCGCCACTGTCGCCAAATCCCGGCGTTACCACGTCACGCCGGGTCAAACGCAGACCCTCACCATGAGCGAGCACGACATCATCGCCCTTCTGCTCCGCCTCAAACGCGAAGACTCGCTCCGCGGCCGCGATATCAACATCACGGCCTATGCGTGGAACCGCGTCATCGGCGACGGTCTGATGCAAGTGAACCTCAACGATCTGTCGCGCGGCAACTACATCATCACACCAGCGGGCGAGAAGTACCTGCACGACAACGCCACCGCGGACGACGAGGGGCCGATCATTGATTTCTGACTTGTCACGCCGACTTGTCACGCCGAAGCCTTGGCGAAGGCGGAAGCTGCACAGCAGCGACTTGTCGCGCCGAAGCTGCGCAGCAGCGGAGGCGGAAGGCGGACGGCGGACCCCCAAAAGCAAAACGCCCCACCTTTCGGGTGGGGCGTTCAGTCGCTTGTTAAAGCGAGAAGGGTCGTTACCGCGAAGCCACCTGGGCATTGGCCGCTTCGGGCGAAATCGCCTGGCAGGCGGTCTTGGCCTTCGGCGCGGCAATGGCGCAGGCGCGGATCAAATCGCTCTTGGGCAGGCCCACGATGCGCGCGCGGTAAATGGTCTTTCCGTTGCTCTTGCCGGTCTGCACCACGGCCGATGCAGTGCCGTAGTCGGGCTTCAGTTTCAGTTCGGCCGAATGGGCCTGCTTCTCGGCCGTCGCGCGGCTCGAGAAGGCGCCCACCTGAATGGCCCACATGCCTTGCGCGCTCGCCGGCACGGCGGCCGAAAGCGTGCTCGCGGGCTCGTTCACATCGCCGATGGCGGTTTCCGAAGCGCGCGGGCGGCGCGGGCTCTTGGTCGCTTTCGCCACCATGATCGGCTGGGTGTAGGTCTGTTCGTAGTTATAGATGCGGGCCGTGGCCACGCTGGTTTCCGGCTGGTTGTTCAGCAGTGCGAAGCCGCGGTCCAGCAAGTCGGCCACATGGCGATCTCTAGAGGCAGCCGTATTACCGCCGAAGGTCACCGCAACCACGCGGCGGCCGTCGCGCATGGCCGAACCGGCGAGGTTGAAGCCCGAGGAATTGATGAAACCGGTTTTCAGGCCGTCGGCGCCTTCATAAGCGGCCAGCAGGCGGTTGTGCGTGCGATAGGTCGCGCCGCGGAAGGTGAATTCGGTGCGCGAGAAGGCGCCGTAATGCTGCGGGAAGTTATTGATCAGCGCCAGCGACAGGGTGGCCATATCGCGCGCGGTGGAAACTTGCTTGGGGTCCGGCAGGCCCGAGGCGTTGCGGAACACGCTGTTGGTCATGCCCAGCTGATGGGCGCGGGCGGTCATCATCTCGCCGAACTTGCTTTCAGTGCCGCCCAGATGCTCGGCCACAACCGTGGCGATATCATTGGCGGAAAGGATCACGAGGGCGCTGATGGCGTCTTCCACGCGCACGGTGGAACGGGCCTTCACCTGCAGCTTCGTGGGCGGACGGCTGGCGGCGAACTTGCTCACC
>CANJEU010000342.1 GCA_947473445.1 Fidelibacterota bacterium
GGGTGTTGCAGGCAGATGGGCGTTATGTCCGCGAACAGCCTGGCGACCGGCCGTTCTCGGCGCATGAGTATTTCATGACCAACCCCAGCCTCTCGGGCCAGGGCAGCGCGCTCGAACGTGCGAAGAAGCGGCTTCCCAAGCTGGTTCCCAGCCGCCGCTAAAGCTGTTATCAAGCCGTTACATGCAGGCGGCCGGAACGAGTCCGGGCTCGCTCGTTTTAATGATGCTTTTGCGTACAGATGGCCCGAAAAGTCACTTCAAAAAAGCGGCGCGTCAACGCAAAGCGGTCGCGCAAACCCGTGGCCGTCATCGATATCGGTTCGAACTCCGTGCGCCTCGTCGTCTACGACGGTCAAACGCGTACGCCCATACCTTTGCATAACGAGAAGGCGATCTGCGCGCTCGGGAAGGGTTTAGAGAAAACCGGCAAGCTCAATCCCGATGGCATAAAGATGGCCTACGACACCGTCGGCCGTTTTGTGAAAATCGCGCGCGCCTTGGGCGCCCGCAACATCGACGCGCTCGGCACCGCCGCCGTCCGTGATGCCAGCGATGGGAAGGCGTTCGCAAAGGCCCTTTCGCGCAAAGCGAAGATCGACATTCAAATTCTCAGCGGCAAACAGGAAGCACAGCGCTCCGCGCTTGGGGTCCTGTGCGGCATCCCCGACGCGGAAGGGATCGTCGCCGATCTGGGCGGCGGAAGTCTCGAACTCGTGAAGGTCGGTGGCCGCCGGATGAGCGAGCACACCACAATGCCGCTCGGGCTGCTGCGCCTCAGCGAAGCCGCGGGCGGCGACCGCGAGAAAGCGCTCGCGATCATTGATAAGGCGCTCGAGAAGCAGAAGTGGGTCACGAAGCAGAAGGATCAGACCCTTTACGCGGTCGGCGGCGCTTGGCGTTCCTTAGCGCGGGTGTGTATCGCCCAGATGAACTATCCGCTGCATGTGCTCGATAATTTTACGCTTGAACGCCAGCAGGCAATTTCGCTTTTCGAGGTGATCTCGCGTCTGTCGCAGCGCAGCCTCGAGCAGATCAAAGGCGTTTCGCGCGCTAGGCTTGCCACTCTTCCGCTGGGCGCGGCCGTACTTGAGCGCCTTCTTGAAGTCGCCAAGCCACGCGCGCTGGTCTTCTCGATCTATGGCATGCGTGAGGGGCAGTTCTTCAAGGACCTGCCCGCGCATGTCCGCAAACAAGATCCGATCGTCAGTCTCGCCGAGGAAATGGCTCGTGCCGCGGGCCGCTCCACCGAAGCAGGCTATGAGTCTTTCAAGTGGATGACGCCACTTTTCCCCGAAGAAGGCCCGAAGCAAAAAAAGCTTCGCCTTGCAGCGTGCCTGCTGCGCGACGTCTGGTGGACCGAGCATCCGGACTATCGCGCCGAGCAGGCGTTTCTGCGCGTGCTCCGGCTGCCCTTCCTGGGTCTCGGTCACGAAGACCGCGCCGCGCTCGCGCTTGCACTTTATTACCGGTACCAGTCGGAACCGTCCGAACCCATCATCGAACAGGCCCATGCGTTGCTGGCGGAATCGCGTATTCAACGGCTGCGTACGTTCGGCCTCAGCATGAGGCTCGCCTATGCTCTCTCCGCCGGTGCGGCGGGCTGGGTCAGGAAAACATCATTGAAAATCACCGGCGATAAGCTGGTTCTGCGCGTCCCGCAGGGCGAGCCAATGTTCCGTACAGGCTCCTATGATCGGCGCCTTAAGCGTCTCGCTGATCACATGGGCCTGACGGCGCAGATTAGGATGTTCTAATTTCGGCAGCGTGCCGAACTACATCCGACCTAACGCTCGAACACCTCGACATCCTTGCCGTTGGCCGAAAGACCGATGGCGAGTTTGCCGTGTTTGAGTTTAAGCGCTTCCTCGCCGAACAGTTCCAGGCGCCAGCCCTGCAGGGCCGGCACGTCCGCGGTGTCCGACAGGGCGATAGCTTCGAGCTCGTCGCTGTTGGCGATCAGGCGTTGCGCCACGTTATGGCGGTCGGAGATGGTCTTCAGAAGGAGCTTCAACAATTCGACGATCGCGCGCGGCGCCGGGTTGTCGCTATTGTCATTGCGGTCGGGCTTCGGGCAGTCGCTTTCGGGAACCGCACGGCCCTTGGCGATGGCGGCGAGCACGCCGTCCACATACTTCCCGCTCGCAAGTGGCTTAGCGAGCCGCGAGCGTTTAATATCATCGGCCGTCACCGGCATGCTGGCCGCCAGCTCCAGCAGGGAATCATCCTTGGCCACGCGCTGGCGAGGCATGTCGAGCGCTTGAGCGGTCAGTTCACGCCACGCGGCCAATTCGCGCAGCACGCACAGCAGGCGCGGCGCACGAGTGCGCGCGCGGATACGGCGCCACGCTTCGCGCGGTTCGACCCGGTAGGTTGCCGGGTCGGTAAGAACGTCGCTCTCTTCCTGCAGCCATGGCAGGCGGCCGGACTTCTCGAGCTTCTTGGCAAGCTGCTGATAGACCTTGCGCAGGTGTGTCACATCACCGAGGGCGTATTTGACCTGACGTTCGGTGAGGGGGCGCTGCGACCAGTCGGTGAAGCGCTGCGATTTGTCCAAATGGGCGCCGGCAAGCTTCGAGACAAGGGTCTCATAGCCCACCTGATCGCCAAAGCCGCAGACCATGGCCGCGATCTGGGTGTCGAAGATCGGCGTCGGCACTTGGGTGGTGGCCGTATAGAAGATTTCGAGGTCCTGGCGGCCGGCGTGGAAAACCTTCAGGACGTTCGGATTGGCCAGCAGATCGTAAAGCGGCTTGAGGTTGATCCCCGGCGCGAGGGGATCAATGCAATGGGCTTCCTCCGGGCCTGCCACCTGGACAAGGCAAAGCTTTGCCCAGTAGGTGGTTTCCCGCATGAATTCGGTATCGACCGTGACGAACTCGGTCTGGCTCAGCCGGTCACAAAGTGCGCTGAGCGCGGCTGTGTCTGTAATTAATGACATGGGGGGCCTTCTTAGCCTTTGAATCCAGGCCCGTCCACCGCTGTAAGCGCATACATCCTATGACTGAATGCCCTCAGTGCTTGACAAAAGCCGGGGTTCGGTGTGCTTTCACGGCCGCCCGCGGGGAGCGTCGCGCCGAAAAGTGGAGCCCGGTTTTCGGTTTAAGCGGCGCGACATGAAAAAATGGCGGGCTCCGCCCGCGGCCCGAAATATCCCACTTTTGGCAAGGATTTGAGACGATGCACCGCTACCGTACACATACCTGTGGCGCCCTTCGCCAGGAGGATGCGGGCCAAGAGGTAAAGATAGCCGGATGGGTGCATCGCAAGCGCGACCACGGCAACCTCCTGTTCGTCGACCTGCGCGACCAGCACGGCATCACCCAGTGCGTTTCGGACATTTCGAGCCCGATTTTCAAGGGGCTTGAAGCCCTGCGGCCGGA
>CANJEU010000343.1 GCA_947473445.1 Fidelibacterota bacterium
AATTCACAAACTTGGCCCGTTTTTACGGGCTTCTTGCTCGTAGCCCCGCCGGCGCTGACGGGGTTCTCGCGAAGCTTTTAGTAGCGGCGCTGCGGACGGCGCTGTTGGCCGCCGCGCGGGGCACCGGGCTGATCGCCGCCGCCCGTAGGTGTATCCTTGTGGCGGAACACCAGACGGCCCTTGTGCAGGTCGTAAGGTGAAACTTCGACAGTCACGCGGTCGCCAGCCAGGGTGCGAATGCGGTTCTTCTTCATGCGCCCTGCGGTGTAGGCAATGATCTCGTGATCATTGGTGAGTCGCACACGATAGCGCGCCTCAGGCAAAATCTCGGTTACGACTCCCTCGAACTCGAGCAACTCTTCTTTCGGCATGGGAAACTCCGTTCCGACACGTTTCTTGAAGAAAGAAACGCCTTAAGCGACAGGCCGCCCATCACGCCTGTCGCCAAATACTGACAAAAAAAGAAGGGGCGTCCGGAGTCCTAAAGACTCGGGCGCCCCTCTCTCAAATAGTCTTAGAGGGCCTTGAGGTTGCCCGCCGCGGACTTGCCGCGCTCGGTCACAACATCATAGCTGACGCGCTGGCCTTCATTGAGACGCGCGATACCAGCGCGCTCGACAGCGGAGATGTGCACGAAGACATCCTTCGAGCCATCTTCCGGCTGAATAAAGCCAAAACCCTTGGTCGCATTGAACCACTTCACGGTTCCTGTAGCCATTAGCACTTCTCCAAACAAGATGACCGCCCTTGCAACACGCAAGGCGGGCCTGAACTTCAGAACGGGTAGCGAACCGGCCGAGCTCTCGTTGAGAGTGCGTAACGGGGACAACCCATCGCGAGTAGACTCCTGTAATATATTGCACAAAAGCCATTTTTGCAATATAGGAAGTGCCGCCGAGCTGTGCGCCACACGCGAGACGCGCATGATTTAGGCCCATTTCACGCGTATTCGGGGCAGAATTGGCGATAAACCGCTCCTCTTGCCTTGGATTTGGGCCCTTCCTTCTCTAAAAGAGCCTACCGCGCCCCCGACCTGCCCTGCCGGCGCGGACTTTTCGGTAAGGCTCCCCTTTCAGATGATTCGCAAGCTGTACGACTGGACGATGGGCCTGGCCGCCAAGCCCAAGGCCCTTCACGCCCTTGGGGCGGTTTCGTTCGCCGAAAGCTCCTTCTTCCCGGTGCCGCCGGACATCCTGCTGATCCCGATGGTCCTGGCCCGCCCCGAGCGTGCCTATACGATCGCGATGGTCTGTACGGTGACCTCGGTCCTCGGCGGAATGTTTGGTTATGCGATCGGATATTTCCTGTATGCGACCCTCGGCCAGGCGGTGATCGATTTCTACGGTCTCCAGGAGGCGGCGATCCGCTTCCAGGCATGGTACCGCGATTACGGGCTCATGGTGATCCTCGCTAAGGGACTTACTCCCATACCCTATAAGATCGTCACCATCATGAGCGGAGCGGCCTCGTTCGACTTCGCGGTGTTCGTCGCCGCGTCTGTCCTGACCCGTGGCTTGCGCTTCTTCATCGTGGCAGGGCTCCTCCGTCAATTCGGCGAACCGATCCGCGAATTCGTCGAGAAGTATCTGACGCTGCTGTTCTTCGGCTTCCTGCTGCTGGTCATCGGCGGATTCGTGGCGCTTAAGTATATCTAGCCTTTAGACGCCGCCCTTATCCCCTAAACCCGCCGGCCGGTGCAGATCCATTTGAGCGGCGAGTTCGACCTTCTCGGCGGACTTTAGTTCGTTCAGCGGTCCGATTTTCCGCAAGGCGGGCCAAACCAAGGCGACCGCCGCCACGACCGCGATGGAGCCGACGCCGCCGCCAATGATGGCCGCGACCGGGCCGAACAACGTTGCGGTGCTGCCAACCCAGAAGGCGCCGAACTCGTTTGAAAAGCCGATAAAGACGTAGTTGATCGAACTCACGCGGCCACGCAGTGCGTCGGGCGTGATCATCTGTTCGATCGTCAAACGAATGACGACGCTGACGGAATCGAAAGCCCCGGTGAGGAATAGGCAGAACAGCGACAGAGCGAAGCTGCGCGAAAACCCGAAGCCAATCGTCGCAAGGCCAAATCCGACCACTGTCCAGAGCAGAACTTGCCCGGGCCGTTGCCACGGTTTGAGACGCGTGATGATCAAGGCCATCATCATGCTGCCAACCGACGGGGCCGCACGCAGCCAGCCCAAGCCTTCCGGTCCGGCCTGAAGGATATCTTTCGCATAGATCGGCATCAGCACGACGGCGCCCCCGAAAAGGACCGCAAACATATCAAGGGTGATGGCCGCCAAGAAAATCGGGCTTTTACGAATGAAGGAAAAACCCGCGAATAGGTCTGAAAAACTGCGCTTTTCGCCGCTTCCCACGGGACATATTGTCGGCAGCGGAATCATCTGAATGATGAAAACAATCTCGAGGATCGCGGCAGCGACATAAGCGTCGGTTGCATCGCCGGTGACCGCGATGATCAGGCCGCCGAGCGCAGGACCTGAAACGGCCGCGAGCTGAAATGTCGACGACATCCAAGCATTGGCATTCACGAATTCGGATGGCGAGACGAGCTGCGGAAGAAGGCTCGCACTGGCCGATTGCGAGAACGCGCGCGCCGCCCCGATCAGAATGATCGCGCCGTACGTAGCCGCGACAGGCGCATGGTAATAGGAGATGGCCGTGAGCGAGAGCGAGGCGATAACAAAAACCATCTGGGCGAAGATCGCGATCGTACGCCGCGGATAACGGTCGGCGATGTTACCCGCCGGAATCGTCAGAAGGATGACGGGCAGAAGCTCGAATAGGCCCACGAGGCCCAAAGACCACGCACTGCCCGTGCGCTCATAGAGTTGCCACCCAAGGGCGACGTTGACGATTTGCGCTCCGGCGACGCCGCAGAAACGCGCGATCGCCAGGCGGCGCACATGCGGATTCCGCAGCGCTGCGAAGGCATCGACGGTCATTGAAGAGACGGAGCGGAGCGGCTGGGGGTGTCGGACATGATGTCCGCAAGAGTGTAACCGAACGCTTTCCGGATTTATAGACCCTCGGCGTTCAGTCCATCGCGCGCGATGCCTGGCGAAGCTCGGCGCTTAGGTTCTCGGCCGCCGCGGGACGGCCGTGAAAGGCCGCCGGCGTATTCTGGAAAAGGGCGACCCGCCACGCGCCGTCGGCGCGCTTGGCCACCAAGGTCTGCACCGCGTTGAGCTCTGGTTTAATGTCGTGCTTTCCTGCGGGGAGCATTCCGGCGTGAGCATGCAGCAAGACAACCTCGTCGCTCAGCTTCTGAACGGAACGCACGACGCCCACAAATTTGCCGGTGGGATGATTGGCAAAGATGGGCGCGAGATGGGCCTCAATCTCGGCCGCTCCCGACATA
>CANJEU010000344.1 GCA_947473445.1 Fidelibacterota bacterium
CGCGTCGTGCCACAGCCAACGAATAACCCCGCCGGTGAGCGCGTGAGACAGGCGCATGGTCAGCGGGTCGAATCCCGGCACATCCCCGCCGCGCAACGCGATCACATAGGGAAGCTTATTCGTGCGCCGCAGCAGCCAGGCCGGCGGGCCGCTCGGAAGGGTGAAGAACGCAATCACCGCATCGATCCGCCACTGACGCGCATAGCCGGGCGCCGCCAAGGTCGCCGCGGCCATGAAAGCGATCATTTCAGGGATCGAACTGCGTTCGACCCGCCGGCGCAGCGCCGGGATGCGCCGTACGGTCACGCCCTCGCTCACGTCCAGCTCCGGCAAGTCGCCTTGCGCGGCCGTCAGCACGAAGGGCGCATGCCCGCGCCGCGCCATTTCGCGCGCGATGTGGCGCATGGCGTTGCCGCCACCCCCACCCACGGGCGGGTATTCGTAGTTGATGAAGAGAATGCGGCGCGGGGTCACGTGGGAACTGGATGTGGTGGTGGCTTGATGCGGCACAGCCTAATACACTGGCGCGTCGTCTCACGAGCCACAATTGTCTGAAATCATCCCGCCATGCGCGCCGCCCTTATCCTAAGCCTCAAGGCTCTCGTCGGCGGCGGGCTGCTCTGGTTCCTCAGCACGCGCATTCCGCTTGTCGACGCCTTGTCGGTGGCGTCCTCGGTGGACCCTGGCGTCATTGCCGTCGCGATTCTGCTCTATCTGCTCGCCCATACCGTCAATGCGGCCAAGCTGCGCGTGTTTCTGCCGGGGCTTACCCTTTGGCAGGCGTGGCGCTTCACCATGATCGGCGTCTTCTACGGCACCGTGCTCCCGGGCCAACTGGCCGGCGATGCGGTCAAGGCCGTCCGTCTCGCGCGGGCGCAGGACGACGGCGATAAGGGCGGTGCTGTCGCCGCCGTGGCCGTCGACAAGATCGTCGGCCTCTTCGCGCTGTTCATCGTGGTCGCCCTTGCGATTGCCCTCGATGCGCGCGCCTTCGGCGGTGCCGCCGTCACCGCGGTCGCGCTCGCCACCGTTGCGGCCGTCGGCGCGCTGGCGGTGATGGTGTTCCTGCCGGTGCCGGCGTGGCTCGGCCGTTTCGGCGCCTCGGTCTCGGCCTGGCGCGCGGTGTCCATGCGCCCGCGGGAGCTGTCGCTTGCACTCTTGCTCGGTCTGGTCTTCCAGGGCCTTTGTGTTGGGATCTGCATGGTGCTCGGCGAGAATCTCAATATCGATCTCTCCGTCGCGGCCTGGACCGTGGTGATGGGCTTCAGCTCCATCGTTCTGCTCGCGCCGGTCTCCATCGCCGGCATCGGCATTCGCGACGCCAGCCTCATCGGGGCCATCGGCATGTTCGGCGGCAGCGAGGTCGGCGCCTTCGCACTCTCGCTCGTGTTGCTCATCGTCAATCTTGCCGGCGCTGCGGTGGGCTTTGCCGTCGATATCGCCGGGCGTGACCGGACTAAGTGAGGCCGTACGCCAAGGCCAACCAGCACCACAGCGCGCGGCGGTCATCTCGTTTGCGGCCCTTATGCATCTCCCAGCGCGCGCGCATCACGGCGTCGTCAACAAGCGGCACCTGATGCGCGGGCGGTGTCCAGTGGCGCAGCCACGACGACAGGGGAATGCCAAAGCCGCGTTTTTTGCGCGTGAGAATATCCTGCGGCAGCCGGCGCGCGAGGGCGCGCTTCAAGATCCACTTGGTCGTATAGCCGCCGGCGATGTTGCCGCGCAGTTTCGCCTGCCACGGCAGACGCCGCACATAGTCCACCAGATCATTGTCCAGGAACGGCGCGCGCGCCTCCAGCGACACATGCATGCTGGCCCTATCGGTCTTCACCAGAATATCGTCCGTCAGGTAGAAGCGCGTGTAAAACTCCAGCGTGCGGTCGACCGCATTCTCGGCGCGCGAGGCATCCCACGCGGCGATCACCTCGCTATAAAGCTCTTCCTCGCTAACCGGCGTGTGGAACAGGTCGGTGATTTCATCGGGCTGCAGCGGCGCGAGCCAAACGGGGTTGCGCAGCGCGGGTCGGCGTTTAAGCCCCGCGAGCCCGCGATTGGCGATGAAGTCGAGACTCATATTGGTGTCCGACAGCGGAAGCCGCGCGGCCATCATGCGCACGGCTTGATGCACCGGGCGTGGCATGAAGCGGTCATAAAGCTCGGCGCGCTCTATCATCTTGAAGGGGTCATAGCCCGCGAACAGCTCGTCGCCGCCGTCACCGCTCAGCGCCACGGTCACATGTTTGCGCGCGAACGCGCACAGCAGCGATGTCGGCAAAAGCGAGGGATCGCCCAGCGGTTCGTCCATGCGCGACAGCAGCGCGGGCAGCGAACCTTGCGCGGCCTCCAGATCGCAGATCTCCAGCCGATGCTTGCTGCCGATCAGACTTGCGACCTGTGCCGCATATTGCGATTCATCATAGCTTTTCTCGCGAAAGCCGATGGAAAAAGTCTCGATGCTCGCGGCGGGGCGCAAGTCGCTCGCAAAGCTCAGCACCGCGCTTGAATCAACGCCGCCCGACAGAAAAATCCCAAGCGGCACGTCGCTTTCAAGCCGCGAGGCGACCGCTTTGCTCAGGCGCAGCTCAAGCTCGGCCGCCCAGTCCCCTGCATCGCCCGCGGGATGATTGGGATCGATCCCAAAGGTCCAATAGCTTTTGATCTCGCGCGCGCCCGTCGCCGCGTTCACGATCATCATGTGGCCGGCGGGCAGCTTGGCGATCTGTTCATAGGGCGTATGTTCGCCGGGGAAAAACCCGTGGGCGAAGAATTTCATCAGGCTCAGTTTGGCCGGCGAGGCCGCGGCGTAGGCGGGATGCTTGCGCAGCGCCGTGATCTCGGAGGCGAAGGCCAGCACGCCCGGCTTGGTGCCGTAGAAGAGGGGCTTCTCGCCGAAGCGGTCGCGGCCCAGCACTAACGTCTTGCGGTGACGATCATAGATCGCAAGACCGAACATACCGTTCAGCCGCACGAACAGACCTTGCCCCCAGGCTTTATAACCGTACACCAGCACTTCGGTATCCGAGTGGTCCGACAGGAATTTGTGGCCGAGCGCCTCAAGCTCCTTGCGAAGCACGCGGTGATTATAAATCTCGCCGTTGAACACGACGCAGATGTCGCCCGCGCTGTCCCACATGGGTTGCGTGCCGCCGGGCAGATCGACGACGGCGAGGCGCCGGCTGGCGAGGAAGACGGGAAGATGTTGATCGGCGAAAAAACCTTCGCCGTCCGGCCCGCGATGGGCAATCGCGTCGGCCATGGCCTTAAGGTCGGTCGCGGTCCCTGCGCCTACGAACCCTGCGATCCCGCACATGATTTACGAAACGCGGCGAATATCGGACGAGGGCGGAACAAATCCAATCGTGCCGCCG
>CANJEU010000345.1 GCA_947473445.1 Fidelibacterota bacterium
CGGCGGACGAAGACCCCGTCCCGGCGTCCGGTGAAACGCCCGCAATGCCTCATGAGTGATCTTAAGGTTCTGTTTCAACCGGCCGCGTAAAGTGGCCCGCGCGGCCGTTCCACCGGCCGGCAGGAGTACGACAGATGTCAGAGCAGGACAGCGGTAAGAAAGGCAAGTCCGTCAGCGATCTTTCGCTCGACGAGATTGAAACCGACGCCAAGGCCTCCAAGGCCGATGACGGCGACGATTCATGGGATGATCCGTCCGATGTTCCCGATAAGCCCCGCTCGGGGCAGGATTTGGAAGCGGTTTACGACATCCCGGTGCGCGTCTCGGCGGTGCTGGGCAAGTCGTCGATGCAAGTGAACGAGCTTCTGAAGCTCGGCCGCGGCGCCGTGGTCGAACTCGACCGCAAAGTCGGCGAAGCGATCGATATTTATGTGAACGACCGCCTGGTGGCCCGCGGGGAAGTCGTCGTCGTCGACGACCACCTGGGCATCACCATGACGGAAATCATCAAGACGCAAAAAGCGTAAGGGTATCGCCATGGCCGAACATGCCGAAAAACTGAGCGGAGACCGGATGCCCGTCCTGGCGCGTCGCACGATGTTCGACGGCGCGACGGTTCTTGGGCTGGCGGGCGGCCTTCTGCTGGTCGTGCTGGCCATCGGCCTTGGCGGCTCGGCCAGCGCGTTCTTCAATATTCCCGGGCTGCTCATCGTGGTCGGCGGCACGTTCGCCGTCACCACCGTCTGCTTCACCATGTCCGACGTCGCGCGCACCATCGCCGTCATCGGGTCAACGTTCATGTCGCGCGAGCGCGATCCGCAGGACGTGTCCTACACCATGCTCGAGGTGTCCGATTACTGCCGTAAACACGGCGTTCTGCGCCTGCAGGGTCAGCCGCTGCAGCGGTTCGTGAAAGAACCGCTGCTGTTCAAGGCGTTGTCCATGCTGGTGGAAGGCGTGCCGGAAAAAGACATCGCCGACATCCTCAATGAAGACCTGGCCGCCACCACCGCGCGCGTACAGCGGTCGGCCAACGTACTGCGCAAGGCCGCGGAAATTTCCCCGGCCATGGGCCTGATCGGCACATTGATCGGCCTCGTGCAGATGCTGGGCAACCTTTCCGACCCCAGCGTCATCGGACCGGCCATGGCCGTTGCGCTGCTGACGACCTTCTACGGCGTCGTACTGGCGAATATGGTTTTCAATCCGCTGGCTGCCAAGCTCGAGCGCAATGCCGCCGAGGAACATCTGATCGGCTACATCTACACCTTGGGTACCCTGTCGATCATCCGCAAGGACCCGCCGCGCCGGCTGGAAATGCTGCTCAACAGCGCATTGCC
The DNA here is from genome assembly GCA_947473445.1 of Fidelibacterota bacterium. Taxonomy (GTDB): domain Bacteria; phylum Pseudomonadota; class Alphaproteobacteria; order Rhodospirillales; family Rhodospirillaceae; genus SHVO01. Next base: position 1,341 of record CANJEU010000345.1, read on the forward strand.
GCCGGAAAGCAAAGTGCGTTTTGCAGGCGAGCGGGATTAGCGTTATTAACACCTCGACACCTCTAGTTGACGCGCAGGCTGCTTGCGCGGATATAACTAGTACAGTTTGAACTCGAGAATTTGACCATGCGCTTGTTGATCATCGGATCGCTGGGCGGGCAGGTCGGCGCGGCGAGCCGGATTGCCATGCAACGCGGCGCTAAAGTGCTCCAGGCTGAAGGCATCAGCCAGGGCCTGGACGTGCTGCGTTCGGGCCAGGGCGCCGACGTGATCATGGTCGATGTCGCGTTCGACATTGAACACCTGGTCGCGGCCCTTAAAGCCGAGCGCATCAATATTCCGGTCGTGGCCTGCGGCATCGAGACCGACAGCCGCGCCGCCGTCGCCGCCATCAAGGCGGGCGCCAAGGAATACATTCCCCTGCCACCGGACGCGGAACTGATTGCCGCGGTGCTCGAGGCGGTTTCGGCCGATCAAGACACGCTGGTCTATCAGGATCCCGCCATGGAGCGGGTGCTGCAGATGGCCAAAAAAGTGGCCGCCAGCATCGCGCCCGTCCTGGTCGTTGGCGAATCCGGCACGGGTAAGGAACTCATCGCGCGCTACCTGCATCGCAACAGTCCGCGCAAGGACCGCCCGTTCGTGGCCGTGAACTGCGCCGCGATCCCGGGCGAGCTGCTGGAATCGGAATTGTTCGGCCACGAGAAAGGCGCCTTCACGGGTGCTATTGCCCGCCGTATCGGCAAATTCGAAGAAGCCATGGGCGGCACACTGCTGCTCGACGAGATCAGCGAAATGGATCTCAAGCTTCAGGCAAAGCTATTGCGCGTGCTGCAGGAGCGCGAAGTGGTGCGCATCGGCTCGAATACGCCGGTGAAAGTCGACACCCGCATCGTCGCGACTTCCAACCGCAACATGGAAGAGACGGTGAAGGCCGGGAAGTTCCGCGAGGATCTTTATTTCCGGCTGAACGTCGTCAAGATCGTGATGCCGCCGCTGCGCGACCGTCCCAAGGATCTCGAGGTCCTTGCCAACCATTTCGCGCGCGAATGCGCCGAGGACAACGGCCTTGCATTCAAGGCCGTGTCGGCCGGCGCGATGGCCGCCCTGAAGGCGCACGCCTGGCCGGGGAATGTGCGCGAGCTGGAAAACACCTTGCATCGCGCCGTGCTACTGGCCGGCGGCGATGAAATCGACGAAGAAGCCATCATGCTCGTGGGCAGCGATAGCCCGGGCGCGGCGGCCGCCGGTGTCGGCGGCCTCGTGGGCCGGACCGTGGCCGATGTCGAACAGCATCTGATCATCGACACCCTGCGGCATACATTGGGAAACCGCACGCACGCGGCAAAAATCCTAGGGATTTCCATCCGCACGCTTCGTAACAAGCTCAACGCATATGTGCAGGAGGGGGTCCCCGTACCCGCTCCCGGCGCGGGTGAAGTCGCTTAGATACACTTTTGGCGCCCAGGCGGGCGCGCATGGTGAGACGAAGTCCAAGAATTCGCATAGACTGACGCTCGCGGAACAACAGTCCGGAACGGTCATGCGTCCTTCGCACCTTCTCTTTGCGGCCTTCCTTGTCGGCGCGGCGAGCCTGCCAGCGCAGGCGCAGGACTATTACGCCATCACCGCCATCAATTTTTTCACCTCGGCGTGCGTGAGCAACCTCGCCGAGCCGGCCGCCATTCGCGAGCGCGCCAACCGGCGCTATCAACCCGTGAAGGACCCGGGAGAACTTGCCAACTACATCGGCAACGATCGTAAAGGCGAAGCCTGGCGCCTGCCCGGACGCGGCGAACGCCGCTTCGTGCTGGCGCTGGCGTCCGATACAGGCGCATGCACGGTGTTCATCGAATCGGCCAACCGCGAGGTGGTGGAAAAGGAGTTCCGTCAGCTGGTCGAGCGCGCCGGGCAGCCGGGCGTTACGGTAAAAACCGAAAGCGATGAGACGCTGCCGACGCGCAGCGGGCCGGGCCTGATGCTGAGCATGAGCGCGACCGACGACAAGACCAAGGGCGGTTA
>CANJEU010000346.1 GCA_947473445.1 Fidelibacterota bacterium
AATACCGTCGATCTCATTCAGCGCCAAATCTCGGACAACCTTGCCAGACCTCTTAGCGTCGTCAGCGGCTTTCGTCATTTTTTCCTCGTTCCAACAAGTGAAGGCGGGCGCTTGCTGCGGGGTATGATATCGCGCGGGGTGGCATTCTTTAGGGCAGGTTCGGCCGCGGCTTCCGGCTTCTCGCTCGTGGCTTAAGAGCGTTGGCCGGTTCGATCAACCGCGGCTCGATGTCATAGCACAAGGCTTGGGTTCCTTGTGAGTGCGACTGATCCATATCCTAACCCCCATTGGGATATTTGATACCGGCGCAAGCACGTATTGTTTCGCGGGCAATCCATTGAAGGGAGGCTTTCCCGGGTCGCAGGAGCCGTTTCGGCGCTCCAGGGCGCCCCTCCTTGCCGCCAGGGTGCCCCTTGCGAAGCTTTAGCGGGGCCGAGGCTGAACGCAGCTAGCCTGCCAGAAAAATCCGCAATACCCTTTCCGTACGGGGTTTTCGCCGTAAGGGGGTTTACATGAAACATATCTTTGTCGCCGCGGCCGTGTCGCTGGCTATGGCTGCGCCTGCGCGGGCGCAGACGCAGACCGATCCGCACAAGGATCTGCGCGCGAAGTTCGAGACCAAACTGGGCGAGATCAACAAGGGCTTCGAAGGCGCGTTCGGCGCAGTGTTCCTCGACCTCACCGACAACGCCATCGTGCAGGTCAATCCAAACATGGTTCTGGCGACCGCGAGCACCATCAAAGTGCCCATCCTGATCGAACTGTTCCGGCGCGAGGATGCAAAGCCTGGTTTCCTGAAAGAGCAACGGCCCCACGCTTTATCGGGCGGCTTCGGCAGTAGCGGGATGGCGCGGTTGATCGGCAAGGATTCCTCACTCTCGCTTGAGGACACCGCCAAGCTGATGATCAACCTGTCGGAAAACAACGCGACCAATATCCTCATCGACGAAGTGGGTATGGAGAGCGTCAACAAGCTGACCGCCGGCATGGGTCTGAAAACCATGCGCCTGCAGCGCAAGATGCAGGATCGGGACAGCCAGGCCGCGGGACGCGAGAACATCTCGAGCGCCGCCGACGGCGCGGCGCTGATGACGCGCATCGCGCGCTGCGATCTGCCCGTGACCAAAGAGTCCTGCGCCCGCCTGCGCGCGATCATGGAAATCCCGCAGCCCGATCATCCCGGCAAGGATCCGATCCCGGACAATGTGCCGATCGCCTTCAAATGGGGCGGCCTTGAAGGCGTCTCCAACGCCTGGGGGATCGTGAACCTGCCCGACCGGCCGTATGTGTTCGTCATCATGACCAGCTTCGGCAGCAAGAACGCAGACACGGTGCGCGCGGCCTCGGCTGCGGGCTTTGACTATTTTTCGCGTCTTGCGCGTTCCACCGCTTACGGCAGCCGCGTCGCGGCCGAGGTCATGAAACGAGCCCGCGAGAAACAGGCCCCTTAAACCCGCACAGTCGGCGCTTTAACAGGCGGCGGCTGACGGGTATCTTCACAACCGGCCGGATGTTCGGGGGTCCATTGGGGGGCCGATCAGTCCGGCGGTGGGGCTCGTTTTCCGTTTGATCCATTCTCATCGTTTCCTGACGCTGCGGGCGCTGGCGCCCACCGCCGCCGCCTGTGGTCTCGTGCTCAGCTCTCCGGCTTTTGCACAGCGCGCGTCGGAAAATGTCGTCTCCTCTGCCGAGGACGCCTTTGGGTCCTCGATCGGCAATGAGAGCATCGGCCTTTACAGCGCGACGGACGCGCGTGGCTTCAGCCCGAAAGATGCGGGCAATATGCGCATCGAGGGTCTGTATTACGACCAGCAGGGCAATTTCGGCTTCACCAACCAGGTGACCCGCTCGACGACCATTCGTGTCGGCCTGAGCGCGCAGTCCTATCCCTTCCCCGCGCCGACCGGCATCGCCGATTTTCGTCTGCGCCTGCCCGGCGACAAAATGGTGACCAGCGTCAGCGCCTATGGCGGTCCCTATCAATCATGGGGCGGACAGGCCGACCTTGAGACGCCCCTTGTGGCCGGAAAACTCAGCGGCTTCGTCAGCCTTGCCGGCGGCCAGAAGGATTTGGATTTTCACAGCGTCTTCTACTACGTGGACTACGCGGGTCTGTTGCGGTTCACGCCCACGGAGCGCATCGAGGTCATCACCTTCGCCCAACGGTCTAACGCGACCCATGGCGAATCAGGCCCGGCGATCTTCTCCGCCGGTGAATACTTGCCGCCGAAGTACGACCGGACGAAAATTTTTGGCCCCTCGTTCGACCAGGATCGCCATCGCAAACAAGGCAATTACGGCCTTATCGCCCGCGGCGTTATTTCGGAGAATTGGCGCCTTCAAGGGGGCCTGTTCCGCTCGACAAATTTTCTGCAAAACGACTGGCAAGTTTTTTATCGCGACGTTCAACCCACGGGCATCGGACAAGTGAGCGTGCGTTCGCGTCCGTCGCCACTGCTGGCCTCAACGTCGGGCGAAGTGCGCGCCTCGGGCGTATTCACCGAGAATAACCGCCGCCACACCGTGCATATTTCCGCAAAGGGCCGCGCCGCCGAACGCTTGTTTGGGGCCGATCAGAATCTCGCGGTGGGCGCCGCGCGTCTTGGCGATACATTCACAATCCCGAAACCAAATTTCACCTTCGGACCGCAGAGTGAGGATGACGTGCGCCAAGGCACCGCCGGGGCCAGCTATGTCGGGCTCTGGCAAGGCGTCGGTGAAGTCAGCGCGGGCGTGCAGAAGGCCACGTACAAACGCACCGTCACCTATCCGACCCGCGGCACCGTCGAAACGCGCACCAGTCCGTGGCTCTACAACGCCACCTTGGCGATCTATGCGAGCGAAGACCTGACATTCTATGGCGGATATACGCGCGGCCTTGAGGACTCCGGGATCGCGCCTGAAAACGCCGCCAACCCGGGTGAGGCGCTTGAAGCCAGTTTGACCAAGCAAATTGATGCGGGGCTTCGCTATCGCATCGCGCCGGCGACCACATTGGTCGCGGGCGTGTTCGAGGTGAAAAAACCCTTCTTCGATCGCGATGCGGTCAATCTGTTTACGCAAGTTGGCGCGCAATCCCATCGCGGTGTAGAGGTCTCTCTATCGGGCGAGCCAATTCCGGCCTTGAAGGTCGTTGCGGGCGCATTGCTTTTGAAGGCGCGCGTTTCGGGGTTCACGGTGGATCAGGGCCTGATCGCCGAGGTGCCGCCGGGCCGCACGCCCTTCCTTCTGCGCCTGAACGCGAACTACGCACCACCCGCATGGCGCGGCTTTTCGCTTAGCAGCCAGGTCACGATGGAAGACGGTCACTATGCGAACCGGCTGAATACCTTCCGCATCTCATCACTGACCACCGTC
>CANJEU010000347.1 GCA_947473445.1 Fidelibacterota bacterium
CTAAAACCGTTACGCGTGAGTTGGGATGATAGCCCCATTAATAACAACGACGAGGGCAAAAAGGATCACCCGGGAGGAGACGACCCCCTCCCGAATGCACCTAGAGCATAGCCGACCTGGACGGGGCTCCGGCTGAAATAGCCGTAACATTCCGCCCCGAACTAGCGCGGCAACTGATTGAAATAGCGGAAAAACTCCGAATCCGGGCTGAGGACCAGGGTCGTTCCCTCGCCCAGCGAGGCGCGGTAGGCCTCCAAGGTCCGGAAGAATCCATAGAACTGCGGGTCGCGGCCCTGCGCCGCGTTCAGGATCTTGCGGCTCTCGGCTTCCCCTAACCCGCGAAGGGTCTGAGATTCCTTTTCAGCTTCGGCCAGAATGATCGTGCGCTCGCGGTCAGCGTCCGCCTCGATGCGAGACTTCTGTTCCTGCCCGCGGCCGCGGAAGTCGGAGGCTTCGGCCATACGATCGGAACGCATACGGTTGAAGGTCGCCTGGGTGGTGTCGGCCGTGAGATCGGCGCGGCCGATGCGCACCTCGACAACTTCGATACCGAATTCCGGCGCCCTGCGGCGCACAGCTTCGGTGATCTGGGTCATGACACCTTGGCGCTTAGTGCCAAGGACGTCGGCGAGGTCGGCGCGGCCGACAGCGTCGCGGACGCTACCGTTGAGTATGCTTCCGAAACGGTCGCGGAAGGCTACTTCGGTGCGAACCGACTGATAGAAGGTCAGAGGATCGACGATGCGATAGCGCGCGAAGGCGTCGACGTTGATACGCCGCTGGTCGATGAGCGACATGTCCTGACCCTGAGGATCCAAATCGAGGATGCGCTTGTCGTAATAGAACGCGCTTTCCAGGAAGGGGATTTTCATTTGCAGGCCAGGCTCGGTGATCACGCGCTTGGGATTACCAAGACGCAGGACAAGAGCCTGTTGAGTCTGCTGAACCGTAAAGAACGATCCGGTCAGCAGAAGGAGAACGACGACGCCGACAACGGCGCCAATTGCGACACGGGGGTTCATTATGGGGCACTCGCTGGAGCTTGCGACCGCTTCTGGATTTCCGGGAGCGGCAGATAAGGCACGACACCGCTTCCGCCCTTGCTGTCCATGATGACCTTGTTGGACTTGCTGAGCACTTCCTGCATGGCTTCGAGATACATACGGCGGGCGGTGATATCCTTATTCGCGGCATAGGTCTCGTAGAACGAGGTAAAGCGCGCTGCCTGACCTTCAGCTTCCTTCACCAGACGCTCCCTATCGGCCGTAGCGTTCTGAACCATACGGGCGGCTTCACCTTTGGCGCGCGGGATAATGTCGTTGCGATAAGCCAAGGCTTCGTTCTCGAGGCGCTCGGCGTCCTGCTTGGCGCGCTGCACATCGTTGAACGCGTCAATAACTTCCTTCGGCGGATCGGCCTTCTGGATGCGCAGATCGAGGATGGTAACCCCCGCTTTGTAGCTGTCCATGATGCCCTGCAACAGCTCGCGCGCCTGCTGGGCGAGCTGATCGCGCTGATTGGTGACGACAGATGTCAGTGGATTACTGCCCACCACTTCGCGCAGCGCGCTTTCCGCCGCGATCTTCACGGTCGCTTCGGGATCGCGCATGTTGAAGAGGAAATTGCCGGCATCACTGATACGCCACTGCACAACGAACTGGATGTCGACGATATTTTGATCGCCAGACAGGATCAGGCTTTCCTGCGGCACTTCACGGATGTTCCCCGGCGCCCCGCGGAAACCGATCGTGAGCTGATTGGTCTGCGTGACCTTCGGCTTCATCACCGCGCCGATGGGCGTGGGCGGCCAATAATTGACGCCGGGCTGGGTCGTTTTGACGTAACGGCCGAACAGAAGTTCGACGCCCTGCTCATCTGGCTGGACGATGTAGAATCCCGACAGGCCCCAGAAGCCGAGGATGACGGCCGCGACAAGCCAAAGGCTGCGCAGATTGCCAAATCCACCGGGCATCATCCGGCGCAACCGGTCCTGAGACCGGCGCAGAAGTTCTTCGAGGTCGGGCGGGGGATTTCCGCCACGATCGCCGCGGCCGGACCATGGATTCCCACCGCCGCCGCTACCGCCGCCGCCGCCATTGCCGCCGCCGCTACCGCCCCAAGGGCCTCCGCCTCCGCCGCCCCAGGGACCGCCGCTGCCTTGTTGTTTATAAAACAATGCAATAATCCTTCGTTCGCCAGACCGAAATGCTGGTCTCTGCAAGGTGGGGTTATAGGACAACCCTGCCCCCCTTCGCAATGTAGGGAGCCGCCCTTCATCGCACACTATTGTAACGCCCGAATGGGAGTATGTTCTTGTCCAGCCTTACGGAAACTCAAGTCATCGCCACCTTGCGGACCGTCGATTCCGGCACCGCCGGGCTCGATATCGTGGCACGCGGCTGGGTCAAAAACGTCCATATCAAGGACGATCACGTCACTTTCGCGCTGGAGGTCCCCGCGAGCCTGGGGCCCAAACTAGAGCCCGTGCGTCAGGCGGCCGAGGCGGCCGTACGGCAAATGAGTGGGGTCGGTTCAGTCACCGCGGTCCTGACCGCTGAGGCGCGCCGGCCTGCACCGGGTGGCGCTCCCGCAGCGCCGGCCGCGCACGCCAGCGCACCTGGCGGCCGCGAGCGCCTCGCGCTGCCTACCGTCAAACATATCGTCGCGGTCGCCTCGGGCAAGGGCGGTGTCGGCAAGTCGACGACCGCGGTTAACCTCGCAGTGGCCCTGGCAAGGCTTGGCCATAAGGTGGCGCTGTTTGACGCTGATATCTATGGCCCGTCGGTCCCGCGTCTGGTGGGCCTTGCCGGCAAGAAGCCGCTCTCGGATGGAAAGCGGGTCACCCCGCTGGAAGCCCATGGCATCAAAGTCATGTCCATCGGCTTCATGATGGCCGAAGACACCCCTGTTGTGTGGCGTGGGCCCATGGTGATGGGGGCGCTGGAGCAGATGCTGCGCGATGTCGACTGGGGAGACCTCGATGTCATGGTGGTCGATATGCCGCCGGGTACGGGCGATACGCAGCTGACCATGTCGCAACGCGTGCCGCTGGCCGGCGCCGTGATCGTCTCGACGCCGCAGGACATCGCATTGATCGATGCGCGCAAGGGCCTTGCCATGTTCCGCAAGGTCGAGGTGCCCATCCTCGGTCTTATCGAGAACATGAGTTACTACCTGTGCCCAAGCTGCGGACATCGCGACGAGATTTTCTCGCACGGCGGGGCGCACCGCACGGCGGACGAACTCGGCGTCGATTTTCTGGGCGAGGTTCCGCTCGACCTGAAAATCCGCCTCACGTCCGACGAAGGCGTACCCGTTGTAGTAAGCGAGCCGGACGGCGCACACGCCCGGCGTTAC